>JANMYZ010000539.1:0-17841 GCA_031382605.1 Planctomycetota bacterium
GCGTTTGGCCACATCATAATCAAAATTTTGATTGATCACTAAGAGGTACGATGAATTTGCAAATTGGCTTACCGCGTCTGGTGGCGTGAAGCGATCCCACGCAAGATAGGTTTCTTTGCTTTCGACCTTGTCGTTCTGCCACAACAGCTCGACTTGGTAGACGTTAAAAATCGCACCACCAAGTCGGTAGTCGAAATCGAGCGCTGCGTTGGCGGCGAGGCTACCAAGGATTTTCCACGGGCCTTGTTTTTGGATTTGTCGAGTTTGAGTCAACGTCGTGATACGGCAGCGAAGATTACTGAGCGCAGCCGTACCTGCCCTTAAGCGAAGTTCCCACATATGAAACGGTAGATAATTTTCATCAGCGCGACCACCCCATAAATACAATCCGACAAAGCCTGGCGTGTCGCCAGTGGGCTTGACGGCAGTAGCTGCTTGGCGAGTAAATGCTTGTTTGGCGTCTGCTTTCCCTGCCTGAGTCCAGGCCGGATCTTTGCTAGCCTTGGGATCTGGAGCGGTCTGCGCCCCAGCAAGCGGCATCATCACCGCACAGCAAAAAAAGCAGATCACCAAGCAGATATGCGACATCGGAACCTCGCGAACAGGGGAAAAAATAGTGGAGAAAGTCAATGGAGTCGTCGTGTTGCGGTCAGCAGTAGCGCGATGATTGAGGTCAAATAGGCCATGGAAATTCCGTGGCTTGCACAAGCACAGCGCCCGACGTGCCTACGTTTGAGAATGTAATCATCGACCTATGCAGATTCTTTCGACAAGGTGTCAGGGAATTGTCTTGGCGTCGTGCATGGTGTTGGCTGGCCGTCCTGCGTGGCGCTTTTACCATGGGGTTGCCATTGGCCTTTTTGCTCAAGCGCATCCGTTAGCGTTCAGTCTCCCACTCATCTATGCGTCGGCGAATGTCGTCGATTCCTTTACCATCACCCTTTTTGATCGACCATGCAAGTTCGGCTTGCAGGCATTGCGCATAGAACATCTCGTCACCGGTCGTTCGGCTGGCCTCGCGCACGTCCACCATAAGTCGCATGGCGTCCGCCGTGCGACCAGCGGCATACAACGACAGCGCACGATCGGCATATGCGTACAAAACAAATGAGCCTAGAATTGGACGGGGTAGTACGAGTTGATCGTCGGGGAGCGGTTTAATTTCTCCTCGACGCATAGCTAATGAGCGAGCGAAATCTTGCGCTATCGCAGAAGTCGTCCCGCCACTGCTCATCACCGCATCAACGATGGCTTGTGCCTGGCCAAAATGCCGCATCTGCGCAAAGGCGCGGGCTTGGCCGAGGCGCAAGATACCCGCATGTTCCTCAGGGCACGCATCGACGGCGCGTGAGCAGATAAGCAAACCAAGGTCGCCATGACCACGGTTCAGCAGCAAGTTACCGATCCAAGCCAGCAGTACCGCCTTGGCAGGCAGCTTGGCTGACATGGGACCTAGAGCACTCGCCAGCCGAAGCTCGACTTCCGTTGTAAGTTCCACTGGATAGTCGCAGGACGATGGACGCGCCTCCATGAGCCGTTGCAGCCAGTGTGGGTCTACGATGGTCATCGGATCAGCTCCCAATTTCGCAGCCTGCAACCACGAGCCGGTGGCGTCTGCACCTGGGATGCGGCGCTCACATTCTGCCAGAAGCAGTTTCAGATCAGGTGCATCCCCTGGACGGGAACGAGTCAGCGGCAAGGCTCCTCGCACCGCTAACGCGGCTTCCTCCGCCTGACCTTCTGCAAGCAGAACGACTGCGGCTATCCGGGCCGACTCGATGGCGAGCACGTCGGCACCTGGTGCCTTTGGTGTGGTAAGGGGCAGAAGATCGGCAGCTTTGGCCCACTGTCCTTGACGGATCAAAGAACCGATCGCATCGACATCGGCTTCCCAATCGTCGTAAGCCTCCGGTGTAGTCACGCGATGCCGGATGTAAGCTGACCAGCCACCCGCAGTCGTTCGGCCCGCGCCCAGTCGATCGAGCATATCCGCCATGAGAGTAATTGCCGGATCAGCCCCACGATGCGTGATAATTGCCTCACGAATTTCATCCGAACGAGCGCTCGCAAGCAGACGAGCTGAACGTTCGCGACCATCGCCGATCAAACGTTCAACCTGTTCTAGGATGGTTGGTAACAGGACGCCCTGTTGCGAATGTTCGCGTAGATCGACTCCCGCGATGGAGGTCTTCAGGGGTTCAGTGCGTTCAGTGCGTGCGCCACAGGCAGCAAGGAGGAGGGTCGCGCTGAGAATAACAAACAGCATGCGTTTCATGGTGACACCGGATCGATGAGGAAAGACGGGGGAATCACGGTCGCAGCGCTGGTGGGAACGTTGTCGAGATCGGTGCTCACGGGATCGACTCCCAGGCGACCGAGTACCCGGCGGCTGATGGCTTCGCTTTCGGCTGGCGTGCTTAAGACATGCGGTCGCACCATCACGACGATCTCACGCCGGAACGTACTACGATCCTGGCGACGGAAGAAAAAACCAAACATTGGAATCGAACCAAGTAACGGGACTTTCTCTTCCGAGTTGCGTTTTCCTTCTTCGATCAGGCCACCGAACGCCACCGCCAGACCGCTCTTGGCCACGATCGTGCCGCTGACGGTTTGTGAGCTGACGATGTTCACTTCCTGCGGGGTGAAGCCTGTGCCGCTGGGCACCAGCAGCGTAGCGGTACTGTCGGCGTCTGAACGTTCTTGAACGATGCGCAGTGTCACCGAACGGTCGGCATTGATGTTCGGCGTGATCAGCAACGTAGTGCCCACTGGTCGGAACTCGACCTGCGTGCTGCTGTTCGATTGCTGGGTACCGTTGTTGGTGTTGGTGCTCGAACTGCTGTTGAAGGTACGATTGAGCGGAACCTCACGACCGACGAACAGGCGGCTGACCTCATTGTTGGAGGTCAGTAGCAAGGGCGAGGAGATCACCGAAATGCGTTTTTTGCTTTCCAGAAGTTGCATGCGTGCGGCAAAGTGGTCGTTGACGAACTGGAAGATCAGGTCGCCGGTGCGCAGCCCCGTCCCGCCCGGTAGCAGTGAGGGCGGCGTCGGTTGGGCAACCGCTCCGTTAGCAAACGCTCCCGCCACGTTGCGCTTGGTGCCCTGATAATCGAAGAAGGACTCGAAGCCGTCTCCGATTTCGACCGCCACCATGCGTACTTCCAATAATACCTGTGGTGTCGGCACGTCGAGGCGCCGGATTAAATCTTTCATGCGGATCATGGCCACGTCGTCGCCGGTGCGCACCAGTATGCGGTTCTGTCGACGCAGCACGGTCACGAGAATGGTGTCTATGCCGATGGTGGTCGGCAAGGCCGTCGATTGCTGCGTTGACTCGGAGTTGGAAGAACTGCTGCCGCCCTCCCCGTTATTATTGTTGCTAGTGCTGAATCCAAGGCCGATGCCCTGGGTACGTCCATCAACGATGTCAAAGCGCTCGAATCGCCGCCGCAGATCATCGGCGACCATGTTGTCAGCGTCAGAAATACTGAGGTAGACTCGACTCCCAAACAGATTGCGAATGGTGTTGCCGATGTCAGCGGCATTGGGGTACAGCAAAGTTAGGCACGCTATCGGATAGTCTGCAGGCTGCAGATCCAGTATTGGTGACGCCACTGGCAAGACCGGCGTCGGCGCTTGAATTCCAACGAGAGTTATTGGCGGTGGCGCGACGGGCGGCAGGTCAGGTGGTTTTGGTTCGGCGAGCGCTTCCTCAAGACGAGCGTCTAAGATCGTCGGATCACGCGGGGCTTCGCCGGTCATCGCCACCGTGGCGAGAGCAAGAATTAGGATGGAGCGGATCACGAGCGACCTCCGATGAAACCGTAGATGGCAGCGAAAAAAGCCATGTAGACGAAACCCACCACGCCACCGACGACGATGATGATCGCCGGCTCGACGAGCGCGGCCATGCGCCGGATCGCCATCGCCAGACGCTCGTCGTGATGTTTGGCTAAACCGTCAAGGACTTGGTCCAAGGTACCGGCGACTTCGCCGACCGCGATCATGCCGGTCATCAGCGGTGGCAGAATGCGGCCTTCGGCAAGCGATGGCGCCAACGCGGCACCTTGCATGACCCGCTCGCGAGCAGTGGATAGCAGCGAGCGTACTCGTCGGTTGGCCACCGCTTCCTCTGCCACGAGCAACGCTTCCGTGACCCGCACTCCGCTTGATAGCAGTGCACCAAGAGTCCGGCTGACGGTGGCGGCCGCAGCAACGCGCAAGACCTTCCCCATCACCGGTAGCCGGAGCAGCAGTCCGTCAATAATCAGACGGGCAGGCGGCCAATGCATCAGGACCGCCAGCACACACACGAGGGTCATACTGACAATGCACAGATGCCATCCGTAGGTGCGTAGGAACCACGACAGATCGACGAGCGCTTGGGTGATCACTGGTAATGCGCGACCATGCGCCGACAGCAGCGCCTGAAGTTTTGGGATAACACCGGTAAGCATGTAGATGGTCGCGCCCACGGCCATCACCAGCACGATGATGGGATAGGTCATGGCGGTCAGCAGTTGGCTGCGCAGTTCGCGGCGACGTTCCAGCGTCGACGCAGCGCGTTCCAACGCTTGCTCCAAGCGACCGGTCTCCTCGCCGACCTTGGCCAAGGGCAACACTAAGGCGGGCACACTGTTGGTTGTTGCCAGGGCGACGCTGAACGGTTGGCCGTCTCCGATAAGGCGCGCTACGAAGCGCCACAAATTGGCTGCCGCCGGACGTTCTGCCTGTGCCGCGCAGGTTTCCAGCGCGTTGACCAAGGTGATGCCGCTGCGCAATTGGAAGGCGAGTTGTTGCAGGCCAGATTCGATGTCGATGCTACGCGGACGGCGCGATAAGAATCGCCGCCGGGCGACTGCGGTGACGTGCGGCTTGGGTTGTTGTAGCGCATGGACTGCCAGCACCAGCAGACCACGGGCACGCAGTTGCGTCACCAGCACTGGACCTGACGGCGCCTCCGCTTGTCCCTGCTCCGGGCGACCGTCACGACGGCGTGCCTGATAAGAAAATAATGGCATGACGATTATCCTCCTACCGCAGAGATGATTTCTTCGATGGTGGTCTCACCTTCGTTCAGCTTGGTCAGGGCGTCATCCAGGAGCGATGGCGAGCCAGAGCGGCGCACCAACGCGGCCAATGACCGCTCATCGTCACCAGCTTCGATGCGATCGGCTAAGGCGGTATTGACTGGTAGCATCTCGAACAAACCGATGCGCCCGCGCCACCCGCGTCCAGCGCAGTAGACGCATCCGCGCGGCCGGGCATGTCGTAGGACGCGGCCGTCGTCGATGCCTAAGCGGCGCAAGTGGAGCGCATCCAGCGGTTCGAAGATCCGACAATGTGGGCATAGCCGCCGGACGAGGCGTTGGGCGATGCACAGGCGCACGGTGGCAGCGCTCAGGAAACGTTCGATGCCCATGTCATGCAGACGAGTCATTGCGCCGGCAGCGCTGTTGGTGTGCAGGGTGGCCAGCACCAGGTGGCCGGTGAGCGCCGCTTGTATGGCGATGTCTGCGGTCTCGCGATCGCGGATTTCGCCGATCATGATGACATCTGGATCGTGGCGTAGGATGCTGCGCAGCGCCTTGGCGAAGGTGACTTTCTGCGCGTTGTCGACTTCGACCTGAGCGACGCCAGGAATATCGTATTCGACCGGATCCTGCACCGCGATGACGTTGAGGTTGCGTCCGGAGATCAGTTGACGCAGCGCAGCATACAACGTGGTGGTTTTGCCGCTGCCGGTCGGTCCGGTTGCCAACAGCAGGCCATGCGGTCGCTCGATCGCCTGTTCGACCACCGCTAGATCGTGCTGCGCCATGCCCAGGCGACCCAGGGTCAACGACTCCATGCCCAGCGCGAGCAGCCGCAGACTGATGCGCTCGCCATGCCGGGTCGGCAACGAGGCGACGCGCATATCCACCTGCTCGCGTCCGGCGAATTCATGGGTGAAGCGCCCGTCTTGGGCCGCCCGTCGTTCGGCGATGTCGAGTCCACCGAGCACTTTTATGCGGCTGACCACCTCAGCCTGCATCCGCAGCGGTAGTCGACGCAATTCTTCCAACTGACCATCGACGCGCAGGCGCACGCGCACGGAATCACGTTCGGAATCTATATGCAAATCCGACGCGCCACGCAGCCACGCCGCATGCAGCAGTTCGTTCACCACAGTAACCGGATCTTCCGCCTCGCCGCTCGACAGCGCCTCACCGTAGATGCGTCGCAACATGACCCGCAGTGTATCCGGTTCTGCCGGGACCGCGCGTACCGCTCGGCCCAGGGCACGTTCCGCAGTGGCAAGCGCGGTCGGATCGTTGGTGGCGCAGGCGATTTGCACGACCCCATCGACGATCGACATGGGCAGGATCTGCCGTCGCACCGCTAGCGCTGCTGGGATGCGCAGCGCCACTGCTGGATCAATGCGTACCAGCGATGTATTCAGCAGTGTTGGGATGGTGGCGAGATCATTGGGTCCCAGACATTGCAAACCGAGTTGCCAAGGAGCACTCGCGCCGCTGATCGTCCAGGCGACTCGCGCCCGGGTCCGTACCACCAAGCCGTCTGCTTCGATGGTCAGCTCGATCTCATGGCCACGACTCGGCGTATCCGACGCACCCACGAGATGCACGCGCGCTCCGCGTTGCGAGAGATCGACGACCGCCACCTTCTGTTGTCCGCCCGACCAAGCGATCAGAGCGCGGCATTCTTGCGCTGGCCGCAATCGCGGCGTGGAACGCAGGTCGGCGCGTTCATCGCTTTGTTTCGCACGCTTCGGCTCGTGCTGCTGGGGATTGGTCGCTTCAGCCATGATCAGGGAACGATCTGCAGGGTCCACCGCGCCGCCTTGCCATCTTTGGCCGGCTGGTCGAGGGTGATGCGGGCAAGCAGGGTATGGGGTCGTTCGATCAGGGCACGAGCGTACGCCACCACCTGCGCGTAGGAGCCATCGACGGTGACCTGACGCAAACGGCTGCGTTCGTCAGCGATCAGGCGCGCCTCACCGCCGAAATGCTGAGCCGACGTGCTGCTGACCACCAGCAGCCCACGCTGAACCGCGAGGTCTTCGACCAGCCCAGCGCTGGCCGGCAGCGAGGGCGGGGCAGTGTTGACTGACGACTGCTCGCGCACGATCGCTTCCAGACGCGCCAATTCGCTGCGGGTGTCGGTGAGCACGCTGGCATCGATCGGATCGACGCGGATGGCACGGATACGCTGCAACCCAGACCACTTCGGCCATACGACGGTGAAGCCGCCGATCAGCAGCACGAGCAACGGCAACACCACGGGGATGAGCCAACGCCAGTGGGGATTCATTGCGAAGTCTCCGGCGTGCGATCGACGGGGGTAATCCACGCAATGGTAAAACGCCGGACGCGACCGTCGATGCGCGAGTCAGCCGGCATGACGATGTAACCGACTTGCGCTAAGCTCGTGGCTAGTGCGGTGGCGAAACGCGCAGCGGCTTCCTGCGTGGCGCAGCGTCCGGCGATGCGTCCCATATCAATGTCGATGGTCAGCTCGTCGACGATCGTCCCTGGTGGACAGCTGGTGCCCAGCGCGTCGATGGTATGTAGCGCGCGGTGCCGGCGTTCCCGGGTACGACGTTCGGCCTCACGTTGCCGCTCCTGCGCGGCCAACGCCTGTTTCGCTTTCGGTTTCACCTCGCCAATTCGGCTTTGCAGATCCTTGAGTTCCTGGCGCGGCTGCTCCTCGCTGACCAGCGCACGTTGCGCCGCTTGGCGCCGGGTCTCGGTCGTGTCACGGGCCAACCACACCCCAGCTACGGCGATCACCACGAACACCACCGTCAAGGCGACGATCCGCACCATCGAGACCGGAAGTTTGGGTATGCGGATCACTGGCACATCAGGCGCGACTGCGGTGTTCGGGGCCTCCGGCGCGAGCACGTTCATCCAGGTGCTGAGCCAGTGGAGTTGTCCTTCGTCCTCATCAAGCGCGGTGAGTGGCCGCGAGTCGAGTTCGGTTATACCGGGTCCGGCGAGATATTCGCTGGCGACTTCGTCATCCAGCCAGCGTCGCGCATCCGTGCGTTGCAGATTAACCCGACAACCACTGGGCGTACGGCTCACCACCGCCACTAAATCGAGCCAGCGCTCGACCCGCCGCCAGGATCCGCGTTCGCCTTGGAGCGACCGTGTGAGTGCCGCTGGATGGGCCAGTCCTTCGCAACGACCGCCGCCGGCGATCACCGCTGCTTCCCACTCAGCACGCAGACTCAGCGGCATGCTGGCAATCCAGAAGCTCATGTTTTTTTTGCCATCGGCGAATGCGATCCAAGCGATCGCCGCTGCATCTGGTTCGAGACTGGTGAAGGCTTGGACCTCGAAGGCCAGCACACCGGCCAACTCCGCCGGTTGCAGGCCCTGCACCGCGCGTTCTTCGAGCTCCAGAACCACGGGCTGAATCTGGTCGGTGATGATCCACACCGGACCACGCAGGCGGGCACCACCAGCGGTCGCAGCCGCGACTGCTTCACTGGGCGTGGCTTCCGCTGCGGCATTCAAGCGTCGCAGGTGGACGACTCCCGCTTCGTCACGGTCGGCCCGCAGCAGGCGGCCAGCACTCTGGCAGATGATGGTGCAGCGGCTCATGGGATGATCAGATGTATCACGACGGTTGGTTGCGTAGTCCACGGGGCGATGGTGCGCAGCACAGGTTTACTGCGGATCGCTTGGGGATTATTGATCGGCAGGTTGAAAGTCGGTGGCGTGGTCGGCAGATGATAAGCGCGCACGGCAAATACGCCGGCCAGGGGGGCAGCAGTAAGGGTTAGGCTGGCCTCTTGATTCGCTGTTGCGGTGGCAAGATCGACAACGTCTTGTGCGACGCATGTCGGCACGCCGTTACGGGCGGCGAAAAGCCGAGTGACCAAATATCCCGAAGGAGCGCCACCGGTGCTCTGCCAGCGTAGTCCGATTATTTGGGTACCAATGCTGTCGCGCACGAGCCGGATGCGATCAGCGGCGGTAGTGTCATCGCTGACAACGTCCAGGGTATGATCTTGACCAAAGCTACGAGCACCGTGGATAGCTTGTCCGCTGGCGTTCAACGGCAGGACCACCGAGGCAGCATCAGTGGCTCTCAATACACCGCTCCAGCCGTCGAAAAGGTTGCGACGCGTGACGTAGGGGCCGCGCCAGCCACAGGGAATTTTGATATCGTTATCGCTAGAATCACTTTCGTTGGGAGCAGGCCACGAAACGGGCCACAGTCCCCACGGTGGTAGCAGTATTAAATCGTTGCTTGCTCGTCGACCTGTCACGAGTTCACGCCAGCAGAGCAGGCGAGCCTCCTGTGCGGCGGACGAGCGATCATCATCGTTAGGTGGAGTGTTCAACGCGGCCAATTCCGGCAGCCGTCCGATATCGGCAAGGAATCCACTCACCGCACCATCCGTGCGGTTACCACCATCAATGGCGGCGACCACAGCGTCGAGGTTGCGATCGGTTTGTTCGATCCAGCCTTGTTCGACCATGCGGTCGGTCACCACCAGTGCTGAAGCGGCGACACTGGCGATGATCACCAGCACCACCATCAGTTCGAGTAGAGTCATGCCGGAAACACGTACCGGAGGCGCCCACGGGGCGCCTCCGGTACGATAGTCAGCAGCAGTGATTGCTGAGACGCGAAACATTAGCCTTTGCGACCGCCGTTAGGAAGCGATTCGGTGAACTGACCCTGAGTGTAGTCAGGCAGACGACCATAGCTGTCGGATACGCCAAGCAGAATTGCGCGTTCGCCGGTCTCGAAGACCTTGAAGTAGGCGACGTAGCGGCCGTAGTACTTGCCATCGGCGCCAGGGTAGATCGGAGCGTTGCCCGCGGTCGAACCGACCATCGAGTTCTTCGAGCTCAGGCCGAAAGCGACGATTTGGGAACCCGCTTCCGGCAAATGGATCGAGGCCGAACCATCAGCCGGGTAGGTGAAGTCGCGTGGAGCGATCTGGCGCAACATGGCCAGGGCGTCGGCCTGGACGACCGCCGTTGCGCCATTGGTCAGGCCTGCGAAAGCTAAGCTTGCGGTGAGATTACGGCGCATGACCGAGGCATTGTTGCTGTTGGTCGGCGTCGCGGCGGCATCGGCCTGTGCTGGGTTAGTGGTCTGGTAGTGGTCGAAGATAGTTTCCAGACCACCACGTTCGATGGACCGGCGCTGGTTGGCGGTCAAGGTGACGACACGCAGCGACCGCCAGAGGTTGGGACCGGCACATGGCAGACCATTGAGCTGGTCATTCGCATCATAGGTTGCAGCGGAAGTTGCGGCGTTGACTTGAATGTAGTTGCCCGTCTTGGTGCCGGTGCCGTCCAGTTCAGCCACGACAGGCAGGTAGAGCCCAGTAGCCGCAACCAGCCCATCGCTGACCATCAGCGAATCCATGCCGACCGGATAACGCTTCTGGAGCACGAAATGTTGCTGGATATTATTGAACAAATCGGCCTGGGTTTTGGCCGAAACCGCCATGTCGCTGGTGCGGCCAATCATCGCCACCGCCGGGATCACGAGACCCGCGACTGAGGCAAGAATGACGAGGACAATGAGTAATTCGATAAGCGTAAGACCCTTACGGGTGCTGATACTAGTAGACGGCGACATAGGGTACCTCCGATGGTCCGCCCTGGTTGAGCGGAAGTGGTGAAAACCGCGTCTAAGCGGTCGTTTGTATGCTTGGTTGTAAACGACCATCGTTTACTGCTTTGGCAACAGGAGGAACATTGTGTGGGATTGGATTGGTAATCCATCAGGGATTATGATGGCAAATGTGCCAGTGCCTAAAAAGCCTGATGAAAAAAACGACATCCATTTTCCACGCGTCGAATCGGCAGAACATAGAATTAAAAACCGCAAAAAATTAGTGAAATTTAAACCAAGCGCCAAAATTTTTTAGGAAACAGGGCGTGTATTATTCTGTGCCCTCTCATTCATTGTCAGTGACAGTGACAGACAAAATAGCCTCACGGTTGAATAATCGGCACCACCCAACAACGCGCGGCGACTGCGACTTTCATTATCCGTTCGACCAATGCGTGATCGACGGTGCGGGGTTGGTCGACTGCCGGGCGAATGGCGAGCGCACGTAACTTGTGCGCGTCGTCAGGGCCATAACGAGCCTGCAACAACGCGACCAGCGCGTTGTCGTCGAGCGCAACGCCGTCGTCTTGCTGCTGTGCTCGCAGTTCGCCGTGTTCGTTGCTCCATAACGTGAGCGCCAAAGTCGCCGGTGAGATGATCAAACGTCCGGTGGTTTGGCCGGCCGGCGCTAAAGACGTATTGACCTCCATCCGCAAGTCGTTGCTAAAAAATGGGAACGGCGTTGATAGCAAAGCTTCGTTTTCATCGAACAGTGCGGCCAAGGTACGGTGCTCCGCGAGTTTGAAGGAGGGCACCCACCGTTCACTGCCGTCGAGTGCACGCAGCCGTTGTTCGCCGATGCGGCTTCCGGTATAAATCAGCGGCAAGGGTGGAAATCCGCGATCACTGACGCGGTCCCGGACTAAACAGCTGGCATCAATGCGCCGGGTCAAGCCATTGGTATCTTGCCATTCCCATTCGACTCGCACAGGCACGCCACGAGGCGGCAGGCCATGCAGCGGATCGTTGGTCGCGCCATCTGGCCAACCGAAGGCGACGATAAAGGCGGATTTCAGGAGTGCTGCATCATCGCTGCTGAGTCGGATTAAGCTTTCATGTATTCGGCCTGAATGAAGACAGGCGATTAACGCGAGTCCCTCGTCTGGTCCGCTGTCAACCCAACGGATACCATTCAGCACAACGCTGCGGTCGCGAATAATACCGATATCCGTAGCGAGCCATTGGGGTTCTGGGGTGGCGTCAACGGCAGGCACATCTACGCGCGGGATAAGCGGAAAAGCGTCAAGCTCACTGGCCGAAAGTGCGCCGATCGAGCAGAGTTGAAGCATGATCAATGAAAGCGCTCTGAGCAAGAATGGGGCTCCTCGTCATCAATGGTGGAAACGTACCGTCGCTGAAATTTATTTTTAGCGAGCGCTCATGGCGAGCGCTCATGGCGAGCGCCGAGTATCCCTCATTATTTCTTTTCAACTTTCTTGCCATGAACTTGTGCGTAGCGATAGTACACTTCGAGCGACAGACAGGCGAGCGCTGTGCTAAATACCCGACCATGTTGTTTTGCGAAATTTGTGCCCAGATCCCAACTGCCGTCAAAGCAATGTGGCTCGGTGCGTTGATTATTCACCAGCAGATCACGCATGGCGCCATTATACTTCGCCCAGTATTCGCCGCCGAGCTGGAAGATGCCAAAGGTGTTGTAGTAGAGGTAGTATAGATTGGTTGGCCAAGCGGTCGGTAGCTGTTTTTGTAAAATATAGTTACCCAGCGTGTGCTCCATGGCCTCGTTGTTTTTCATGCTCATAAATACCGCTGAAACCAAGCCGACCCCAGGCAGGTTATGGATGTTGCCATCTTTAGACCAACTGGTTGCGCCGTCCTTTTCTGGCGCAAATTGGTAGGAAAGGCTACTCATGTCTTTGTATGGATCGAGCGCGCGCGGGTCTTTGCCGTCAAGCTTGACCGTTCCTTCCCAAGCGGCTTTAAGGTAGCGCTTGAGACCTTGGGGGGCGTCACCGACATCGAGTCCACCCGCGAGCATGCCCTTCATCGCTTGGATGCACCACGCGGTCGCAGAAGTTTTGATCGCTTGGCCTGCATCAGGCGATGAATAGTCGCCCCAGCCCCAGACCTCTTCGTTCTCCCATTTGGCGCTATAGCGCCGACCGACCAACACATTCCAACCTTTGATCGCGGCATCTTTGCAGCGCGGGTCGTCGGTCATCGCGAAGGTTTCCCCCATGGTCATGGTGGCGATGGCTTGTTCGTAATTGTAGGCCCCAGCCATGAACGAGCCGTCAGCAGTTTGCATGGCAATAATCCAATCAATGCCTTTGGACACGGCCTTTTTATACTTGTTCGGGGTCATGTGATCGTAGCCCGCACCAAGGTAACAGAGTACCACCAGGCCGGTGATCCCAGCGCGCGACGTCTCTCCACGTTCGTAGTGGCCAGGTTCGCACTTTGGCCCATCTTCCCTGCAATTGTTCATGTAGTTCTGTATGTCCCACGAACCGTCCGGCGATTGATGGCGCGTAAACCAGCGCAACGCAGCATCGACCGCGTTTTCGCTGGCCCATGAACCACCGCCCTTTGCCAGCGCGCGACGTTTGCCACCGCCACTGCGACTGCCAAACATTCCGGCTGCGCCGCCACCTGTGCCGATGGTCATGAACACCCCAGTAGAGCCGGTTTCGTTACTCGAAACCGCTTCTTCACGGCCCTTGGCAATGTTTGCTTCGTTGTTGTCTTCACTGGTGGTTTGCTCTTCCAACGGCACGTCCAGAGGGCTGATTGGCGCTGCCACTGGGGCTTCTATGGCGACATTGATTTCGACTTTGTTGTCGAGTGCGCGTTCAAGATTCTTATTTTCCTCGACCTTCGCAGGGGGATCTATTTTATTGACCCGCATGGGCGGTAATTCAATTTCTTCTGTTTTGGCAATCCACACCAAGGCGCCAAATAACAGAAACAGCAAGCCATGGACGCCAGCACTGATGACCCAGCCAGTGATTGCACTGCGCGGCTTATGCTCGTCGCTGTTCTCAGTGGCTAAAATTTCCTCGTCACTGCCAGTACGGCTGCTCTCAGTCCTATTTTCATCTGTTGTATCCTGACTTTTTTCAGTGCGTCGAGTGCCCGATGCTTTGTCCTCATCGACAAATCCATCTAATAAAATTTCATCAGTTTCTAGAAGAAGGTCCTCGCGCTGACCGTTGTCAGCAGATTGATGGTGGTTTTTTTTATGAGCGGGTGTGGACATGGGAGTTTCCTCAAGAGGTGATTATTTTTACAGATGGAGATGAAGCCGCTTGAGCGATTGAATAATGTAGGTGGTGACGAGGTGCGGAATCGCCTCGCCCCACCGAGGCGAGGGATTGAGCCAATAAAGTCCGCCGCCATCCGCGGTGTGGGCGCGTTTGGTGATGGCGGCGAACAAGTCAGTTCGCCAATCAACGGTTTGGCCATTTAACAAAGCGAAGGGTTGTTGATCAGCCAAGTCGAAGGTTTTTGCGGCACTGGCGTAAAAATAAAATAGCCCGTCGCGCGCGGTGTCGTCAGGCATCCCTGGGTTGGCGTCGAAGCCATAGTTGGCGCGAATCCAGCCAAGGGCGGCGCGTACTCGTTGGTCGCTGACCGGCACATCAAGAGTCAGGTAACTTTCAATCAACGCATGCGTCATGGACCCATAACTGTGCAGACGCAGCTGCGGTTCGCCTGGTTTAGGCCGCGGATTCCAGTCTCCGCCGGCTTTGCTTTCCGTCGGGCTGTAGACCGCGCCACCATCGTTATTTACCCACGGACGGACCACGGCAGTGGATTTTTTGTTGTCGCTGGGCGCCGCTTGGGGGTGCGACAGATTCTGACATGACTCAATAAAGCGCAGGGCCTGCTGCAAACGTGGATCGGACGCTGATATGCCGGACGTGCGTAGGGCGACCACAGCGGTTGCCGTATTATGTAAATCTTCCTGTCCTGGACCTTCAGGGCCGTAGCCGATGCCGCCGATGCAGACACTGGTGGGATCCTGATTCTGGATCCCGAACAGGTAATTTTGTGCGCCGTGTATGACCGCGACATCGTTGACTTTAGCTGCTGAAAAAGCCATCAGAGTCAGCGCGGTGCCATACCCACCGAGTCCTTCTTCCGGGTGATAAAACCCCCCATCGGCTTGACGGAAGGTGTGAAGATAACGGATCGCCTTGGCAACGTGCGGTTCGTCTGCTGGCAGTGCCAATGGTGGAGAAGTGAGTGCATGTACTGCCAAAGCGGTGATGCCGAGAGTAAATTGATTGCCAGGCAAGAATGCGCCGTTGTCTTGTTGTTGCGCAAGAAGCCAGCGCTGTGCGCCAGAAATCGTCAGCTCCACCGCCGCCGGAGTCGGGCGGCTGGAAATAGCAGGGCTGTTGTTGGCGATCTCCGCCCCCATCAACGCGGCGCCCGTTAACCACAACGCAATTACCGTGAAGCTTTGATACATAACGTGACTCCAGTGCTTTGGATGAGCACGGGAGGTGCCAAGTAAACCGGCCGCATCAGAGGCTAAGATGTCGATTTATGCACGGCGAAGGTCGTATGCTGTCGAGTTCACGTGCACTATCTGGGGGCTGTGATCTGTGTTTCACTCGCAAGATGGGAACAGCAATTGCTCAACGAGGCAGGATTGACGATTCCCTCAGGGGAGAAGTCCTGGTTCTTTGCTTGGTTCTCTGCCTGGTTTTCTGCCCTGCGCAAATGACCTTGATGCTGATGTCGTTCTCATGTTTCTTCACTCCTGGATTACCATTTTTATGAGCGCTAATTTTTTATGATCTCTCATTTGCCCCTGATTTTGATCGTCGATGACGACGCAGCGGTGTGCTGGGCTTTGCGCCAAGCCTTCACTCAAGATGGCTTCGCGGTCGCGGTTGCCGCCGATATGAACAAAGCAAAAATTTTAGCTCATCGTCAACGACCAGCGATGGTGATCACCGACCTACGCATGCCCGGCGGTGACGGCTTGGATTTACTCAATGTTTTTCGGCGTGAATTGCCCGGCGTGCCTGTTGTCCTCACCACCGCATATGGTTCACTGGACGTAGCCGTGCAAGCCAGTGAGCGCGGTGCATTTGGTTATTTGCCAAAACCGCTCGATCTTGAGCGCACGCTTGATCTGGCGCGACGTGCCTGCGGTCGTCAACGGTTGGCGATTTCGGTGGCCGCTGATCAATCGCACCCCGGTCTGGTCGGTTCTTCGCCACCCATGCAAGAAGTGTATCGCCGCATTGCCGCCGCTGCGGCCAGCAACGTTCCCGTGCTCATTCATGGTCCATCCGGCACCGGCAAAGAATTGGTAGCACGCAACATTCATCGCTTTAGCGCACGCGCCGACGGGCCGTTTGTCGCGGTGAATTGTGGTGCCATACCTGCAGCGCTGGTGGAGAGTGAACTATTCGGCCACGTTGCCGGTGCGTTCACCGGTGCCACCCAGGCGCGCACTGGCCGTTGCCAGTCTGCCACCGGTGGCGTGTTGTTTCTGGATGAGGTCGGCGATCTGCCGCTGGCAGCACAGGTAAGCCTGTTGCGTTTCTTAGATCACCACCGCGTCATGCCAGTGGGCGGTAGCGAAGAGACTCAGCTTGATGTGCGCGTGATCGCCGCCAGCAACCGCCCGTTGTCGGGGACCAATGCCGTCTTGCGCTCTGATTTGTTCTATCGTCTGCGGGGCGTGACCATCGCCACGCCTGCCATTGCTGAGCGTCCAGAAGATTTACCAGCTTTAATCACCGCGCTGTTGGTGCGTACTGCCAGGCGCCTGGTGCGTACCATCAGTGTCACCGAATCCGCATTGACGGCGCTCTGCACGCATGCATGGCCGGGCAACGTGCGTCAGCTCAAGCATTGCCTTGAGGAAGCTGCGGTGTTCGCACCCGGCGGCGTCATTGCCTCGGAGCATCTAGAATTTCGCAACGAAGACGCGGATCGCCGTGGTTTCGCCGCGCTAGTCACCGCGCTGACTCGCCAGGCGATGACCATTGCCGCAGGCAACGTTTACGAGCACTGTATGAGCCAAGCTCGCTTGCCATTGCTGAGCCGAGTGCTGGCACACACCCAAGGCAATTACTTACAAGCCGGTGAACTCTTGGGGATCAACCGCGTGACGCTCAAGCGTTGGACCGATGATCACTCGTTACCGATACATGACGACACCCGCTAACATCCATGGTACAGGTGACAGATCATCGCTCGGTGGGCCACCATTTGTCGAGTTAATTCATGCTCGACGAATTTGATCATCAATTTTCTCTACGCCTCTGGGCTTTTGTGCTCTCGTGTTCAATTCTGTCTTTCCAGACAGCGTTACCGTATTACGTTTCCGAACAACTTTTTCGCCGATGCGGACGAGCCAAATCGCCCTTTAACACCTACGGATGTGCCCATGACCAATGCTGCCAACAACTCACTCGACACCTCACACGACAACAAAGCGGTGATCGATGTCCTTAATCGCATTCTTGAACTCGAACTCGCCGGCGTGGTGCGTTACCTGCATTACAGCTTCATGGTATTTGGCCATAACCGTATCCCGATCTGCAAATGGCTACGTGAACAATCGGCGGAATCACAAGCGCACGCCGTTCTCGCTGGTGAACACGTCACCTCGTTCGGTGGACATCCATCATTGAAGATTGGCGAATTACTGGAAACCCATCAACACTCGGTCGATGAGATCCTCAAAGAAGCGCTGGTCCACGAACAAGAAGGACTCGGCGAATACCGCAAATTACTGGGGCTCGTAGAAGGTCGCTCAATCATGCTCGAAGAATACGCTCGCGACCAAATCGCCGCCGAAGAAATGCACCTCGCTGAAATTGGAAAAATGATGCGGCGATGAAGCCCCTGAGGCGCGCGAAGCACCAATCGCTGATGCGAATTTTTAGTCTTTGGTTAATCCAGAACTTGCGCTCGGTAATGGTATCTTCGCTAACGATCGCTTGGTTGCGATCTATTTGGCGTGTCTATTTTTCATCAAGACGACCACGATGCCTTTATGGAAGATCATCGGCATCGTGGTCATAGATTTTTTAAAACTAACGAAGCAAATGCCCGTCATCACGCTGAATTAACAGGGGGTTAACGACCTGCCTGCGGTTGCCGCTCCTTCGCCGAAGGTAGATCACCGACCTCGCGGTCGATGTCTTCGCCGAGTTGACGCACATCGATCAGTGAATCTGCCGCGACATCTAC
>JANMYZ010000560.1:0-1796 GCA_031382605.1 Planctomycetota bacterium
AAAATTCACCTGTTTGGTGAAGCCGTTGAGCACCTAGATTTCAAATCTAACCCTTGGTTTTCTTAGCGTCTTTGCGCCTTTGCGATGGAAGTTTAAATTCCTACTGCTGTGTTTAGGCTCAACCCTTAATAAATTACCGCAACCATTTTGGTTACGGCACGTTGGTCCCCCATGATCCCCATACTGCGCTTTATCCTTGGTCTGCTCGTTCTGAGTCACCTGTCTTGCGGGCCTGATGCTTATTGCGGCGAAGCTGAGGGTGAGCCGAAGCTTGCTGCTGAATGGTCCCCCAGCGAAGCTCAGTTCATTTCTGATTTTGACTTTCTTTCTGCGCAAATAGTTCCTGAGGTTGAAAAACTGTCTTGGGGTTCCGCTGGGCCCGAGCTCGTGCGCTTACGAGAACAAATCGCGCTGTTCGCAGAAAGATCCAAGGACGTCAGCGGATGGAGTGACGCTGGGCGGTTGCTCAGCAAAAGACTTAAGCTGGCTTTGGGCGGAGTTTCAGCTCCAAGTCACATAACCGTAACTCTTCCTGGTATTGCGCCACTTTTGGCGCTGCCGAAACGCAGCACGGGCGTGACGTGGCGCGTTTTTCGGATCACGCCGACGGACGCGACGGGGGTGCTCGACACCGTGTGGAGGCACGCGCTCACGCCACTGCCCGACCGCGACGCGTTGATCGACAGCAGTCAACAGCAGCGCGATGATTTACGTTTTGCGGGGCCGGGACTCTACCGCATTGAAGCCGAGGACGATGGGGTGTTGGCTTTGCGCCAAGCCGTGGTCGGTGATCTGGCGGCGGTGATCGCGGTTGAGCCACGCCTGGGCCAAGTGTTGGCTTTGATCACCGATCACGATGGACGCCCACTGGCCGAGGCCGAGGTGGCCGTGCGTCTATTTTTAACCGGTGAGGTTGCCACTTCAGTTGATAAAATATCGCGCTGGCGGACACCTAACGCGTCCAGCGATCAGTCGGCGGGCGTCAACCATCACTGGAATTCACCGCTTCAAAACGCACTGAGTGAAATGACCCTGACCGCGCGTACGGATGTCGGTGGATTGGCGGTCATTACTTTTCCCGTGCCGGGTGACGGACTTCGCGTGGGCTGGCAATTGGCCGTGCATGGTCGTCCCGGCGATATGCATGCGCCGTTGCTGATTGCTGCTGGCGACGTTGCGGCGGATCAACCCAGCACGACGACGCTGGCCCAGGTGTCCGCTGACCGACCGCTGTATCGAGGCGGTGATACCGCGCGACTGCGCTTGGTGGTGCGGCGTTTTCATGATGGTCAGGAATTGCCCCACCATAACTGGCGCGGACGGCTGCGGCTGACGCACAACAACGATCTGCTCGCTGAAATGCCGGTAATTACTGGTGAATTCGGCACCGCTGCGATGGACGTGGCACTGCCTGCAGAAATCACCACCGGGGCTTATAGGTGGGAACTTTATCCACTTGCTGCTCTTTCTCCTCTTTCTCCCGACGACGAAAAAGTTGACGCGATCGCTTTGGGCGCGGCCTTTCAGGTCGAAGATTTTCGCCTCGACGATTTAGTGATCGAAGCCACGACCGATAAACTGGCGTACGCTGCTGACCGCGATCCGGTGGTGATGACCATCAATGCTCACTTGCGCGATGGCACGCCGTTGGGTTCAGCAAATGGCATTGCCACCGTGCTTGATACCGGCCTGACAACGCCGTTTACCACCGACGGTCAGGGCCGCGCCGTGCTGACTTTCCCGCCAAGTATTCACATCATTGATAAGCGCGTGACCATCACCGTCGAAGACGCGCG
>JANMYZ010000578.1:0-2055 GCA_031382605.1 Planctomycetota bacterium
CCGCGTCTCCGCGCCTCCTGTTCGATATTTTCTTCTTTAGCCGATAAGGAGCCCAAAAACCGCGACAGATAGAATACAGAAGACCGCAACCTGTGTCCGGCAGCCGTTGAAGCAAAGCCAGAGCCAGTCTTCCGCAGCAGCTTGCCCCAACGGGCATCGCCACTTTCGGCTTGAGACGAGCAAGCTAACGTCCGCGCCCATGGGTCCTATCAAGTCAACTATCCTGCGCCTCGAACGAGAAATTCAGCAAGAGCATGCGCGTGCTCTGGCGGCAATGCATCAGGCGTATGAACACTTGTCGCTCTCGGTGATTGAGGCCGCTCGGGTGCGCGGATATTTGGCGTCAGACCCGCTTGGGGCGCTCGGGCATTTGTTGGCTCCGACGCCATTGGCGAATCAAATTGGTGAAGACGGTCTGGCGTTATGGCGGACTTTTTTCATCTGTTTTCGACCCGATGAAGCGGCCTTTGAAGCGGCGCAATTTCAGGAGCGCGCGAGCGACCTCAATGATCGCGTCAATGCCCTGCAACCTGGGGAGCGTCCGGATCTGTCGTTGACGGTCGAGATCATGCAAACGCTGTCGGGGTTATGGGAAGAACGGCATCAGGCGATTAGTGGGCGGCTCGATACCTTGATCAGTGAGTTGTCGTCCAATCAAGCGAAGCTGGGTTCTGTCCAATTGGCCACTGCGCATCAGAGCGATGAATTACAGCGCGTTGGTCAAGTGGTCGCCGGTGCGTTGAGCGAACTCAATGAAAACGTTATCGAAGGCGAACCGCTTGGTCAGCAGGTAGCGCGGACGTTTGCGCGTTATCGTCTGGATTTGGTGACCAGTCGTCGTCATGCGCAGGCGATGGTTTCGGCGACGCGACGTTTGCTGGACGCACTCAATGCGATTGCTGCTCGTCGTGATGTGCCGCCATTGCCGCCTGAGGCCGAGGTGGTGGTCGCCGAAGTGCGCAAGCTTGATCAGTCACGGCGCGAATTGGAAAGCACCGTGCGTGAACTACGCGGACAAATCGGCAAGCTGGAATCCGAGCGTCACGAACTGATGGAAGAAGTCGCTTCGCGTGATCGTCGTTTGAGTCGTCTTGAAGAAGGTGACGAAAGCGGACTTGACGAACGCCTGCGTTTATACCGCGAAGTCTTTACTCTGCTGGAAACTGGTGGCGATCATCGCGCGAAGCTTGATCAGGTACGCAAGCTCGAACGCGTCATCACTTTGCCCACCGATCAAGAAGGTCAGGCTGCACGGGTCGCTGATCGTCATTTGGCAGAGATGGCCAAATGCCTGACCGATTTACGCGCGATCATGTCGTTGGCAGAAGATCCGCGCCGCTATCGCCCGCGCATGTTTGGTAATCGCTATGAATTCAAAACGCTACGTGGTCAAATCCTTGCCACTCGTGATGCAGCTCGCGATTTAGTGGAATATCTCGACCGCGCACGCTGGGCATTGGGGGTTACCGTTTTGGCCAAAGCGGTGCCGAAATTGCGCGCCGTCTTTCGTGAAATGGTCTCATTGGTTGCTGACTGGCGGCAACAACTTGGCGATCCACCCCCGGTGTCGATTACGATCAGCCTTGATGGCGGCAGCGGCATCCTGGCGTTGCCGGCGATCCTGGCGAGCGATCTGGAAACCATATTAAAGAAAAAATCCAAAGCCGCTCAGGCAGCCAGCAGTCTTGCGCCGTTGCTGGAAGACTGCGTCGCCTTGTATCATCGCACGTTGGAGCAAGCGCGCGGCGATACGGTATCCAGGTCGGAAGTGCCTAAGCGTGAATCAGCAACGCAAAGCGTTGCGCGCTTAGCCGCAGAATTGTCCTCTCTTGCAGCAATGTGCGAGACCACGTTCTCTGAAGCGGCTGCGAACGAGTTCAAGCTGTCCGAAAGTGACAGTGCCTTATTGATGGACGATCATCTGTTGCGCCTGGCTTTGCAGAACTGCGACGGCGCTTGTGATGAATTCGCTGCCTTGCCCAACACCCCGGGGGTAAAATTCACCGCCTTGCCCGGTCGTGGAAAAGACTTCGACAAGTTTCTCATCGGCGGGCG
>JANMYZ010000610.1:0-4349 GCA_031382605.1 Planctomycetota bacterium
CATGGCCAAAGCAAAAGAAATTATCGGCGAAATTAAATTGGTCATCCCAGGCGCCGGTGCCACGCCAGCGCCTCCGGTTGGTCCAGCGCTCGGTGCCAAGGGCGTCAATATCGGCGCCTTCGTCAAGCAGTTCAATGACGCTACGGCGAAGATGAAGGGTGAGACCATTCCGGTCGTCATCACGGTCTTCAAAGAAAAGACGTTTAAATTTGTCCTTAAGCAGCCTCCAGTCATTGCACAAATCAAAAAGGCAGCTGGCATCGAGAGCGGATCCAAGACCCCGAACGCGATGGACGGCGGTAAGATCACCAAGGCTCAAGTCGAAGAGATTGCCAAGCGCAAGATCGCCGAAATGACTGCGGCGTCGCTCCCTGCGGCGATGAAGAGTGTTGCCGGAACCGCGCGCTCAATGGGCGTGGTCGTCGTCTAAGTTTTTTCAACTTTTCTTTCTCATTCATTCTCAGCTCTCTCCACCCACGTGGGAGACCCGGCCTAGCGCTCGGTCGCCTGGACCACGAAAGGACAGAAATGCAAATTCGCAGTAAACGCTATCGCGCATTGATTCAAAGTGCCGGTATCGATCTTAAGCAAGCTCAGTCGGTGAATGCCGCCGTGGGCGTGGTCAAGAAATTGGCCAAGGCTAAGTTCAACAAAACCGTTGAGCTCGCCATCCATCTCAATCTTGATACCAAAAAGACCGACCAGCAGTTTCGCGGCAGCTTTAGCTTGCCGAACGGAACCGGTCGCGACGTTCGCGTCTTGGTGTTTTGTGATGACGGCGAAAAGAGTCAGGCCGCCATTGCTGCAGGTGCCGTCAAGGCCGGTGGTGAAGATGTGGTCAATGAAGTCCTTGCTGGCTTCATGGATTTCGACGTCGCCGTCGCTACTCCTAAGATGATGCGCTTGGTTGGTAAGCTCGGTAAAGTGCTTGGACCTCGCGGTTTGATGCCTTCGCCTAAGGCTGGCAGCGTTACTGATGACGTCGCCAAGGCAGTGAGCGAATTCAAGGGCGGTAAAATTGAATATCGCGCTGATGCGGCTGGCAACGTCCAGGTGCGCGTCGGCACGGCGAAGTTCGAAGATCAAAAGCTTGCCGAGAACATCAACTCATTCATCGCCCATGTCGCCGAACATCGGCCATCGTCGGTGAAGGGTGAGTTCGTCAAAAACATCGTTGTGTCCTCGACTATGGGACCCGGCGTCAAAGTCGCCTTCTCGGCGAAGGAGGCCTGATCCATGCCGAATTTCATCAATGAGATGATGCTCAGCGAGGTGAAGACTTTGGTCGACGCCAGCGCATCCATCATCATCCTCGACCCAGCCAAGCTCAACAGTGCCGATACGTTAAAGTTGCGCGCTAATCTGCGCGACGTCGGAGCAAAAATGAAGGTCGCCAAAGTGGCAATCTTCGAGCGCTTGGTGCCTGCATCGGCCAAGCCAATGCTCAACAGCAAGTCGACCATCGCCCTGGTTTTGACCCAGGACATGTTGAGTGCCGCGAAGGTGCTCGTCGAGTTGGCCAAGTCCGACAAGATCTCCCTCAAGGGCGGAGTGATGGACGGCAAGTTGGTCAACACGGCTGACCTCAAGGTGCTTGCTGATCTGCCAAGTCTGCAAGTCTTGCGCGGTATGTTCGTCAACGTCCTCGCCGCTCCGCTCGTCGGATTGGTGCGCGTCTTGGCGGAAATCGAAAAGAAAAATGGCGGCGGCGCTGTGGCCGAGCCAGTGGCCGAGCCAGTGGCCGAGCCAGTGGCCGAGCCATCGGCCGATTCTGCGCCAGCGGGCGATCCCGCGCCAGCTGTCTGATCCGTTCGTTTCAACTCACCACTCACCGAGCGGCCGGATCTTCGGGGACAACCCTGAGCCGTCGCTCACTAGCCTAACCCTAAGGAATATCCCATGACTGAAGCAGTCGCCAACAGCAAGCTCGCTGGCATCATCGATGCCGTGAAAACCCTCTCCGTGATGGAATTGGCCGACCTGGTCAAGGCCTTCGAAAAAGAATTCGGCGTCAGCGCCGCTGCGGTCGCCGTCCAAGGCGGCGGAGCTGCTCCAGCAGCCGCCGTTGAAGCGCCAACCTCGTTCACCGTGACCTTGGTTGAACAGGCCGCTGACAAGAAGATTCAGGGCATCAAAATGATCCGCGAAATCCTCGGCCTGGGCTTGGCTGACGCCAAGGGCTTCGTTGAGAGCTTGCCGAAGATGGTCAAGGATGGCCTTGAAAAGCCAGCCGCTGACGAACTCGCCAAGAAGCTCACTGAAGCTGGCGGCAAAGTTAAAGTCGAAGGCGCCTAAGAGCGTCCTGAGCGGCGAACGGCTATGGCCGTTTCGTCGCGCCCAAGAATCCCTGGCCAGGTCAACCTGGCTAGGGTTCTTGTCTTCGCTATTCATTTCGCTAGATTTCGTGCCCCTTTCGGCGCAGTCGTCCACACGCGGGACGAATTTCGCAGCTTTGCGATCGATGTAAATCGATAGCGGCGAGCGGTGTGCCGGATGGGGAGGGTGGTCGTGCTGTGGCGCGATCATCAGGTAACATAGTTGCTTTTCGACTCGGGAGGTTCCATGCAGATCCGCTCCTTCGGCTCCACCAAGGAAGTTATACCAGTCCCCAGTTTGGTGAATTTACAGTCGAAGAGCTATGATGAGTTCCTGTTGACTGAGGTCGCGCCTGATGGTCGCGATAAAGCCAAGGGACTTGAAGCTATCTTCCAGGAGTTCTTCCCGATTACCGGGTACGACGACCAGGTGGTAGTCAGCTATCACGGCTATTTGTTCACCCAGCCGCAGCACAATATTGATGAGTGCCGCGACCTCGGCTTGACGTTTCAGCGCGGCTTGAAGGTGAAGATCCGCGTGAGCGGCCAGAACCATCCGACGTTTAGAGACGTGCTCGAAGAAGACGTCCATATCGGCTATTTCCCTATTCGTATCGGTGGTGGCGAATTCGTCATCAACGGTTCCGAACGTACGATCGTGACGCAGATTCAGCGCTCCCCAGGTGTCGACTTTTCGTCGGAAACCGGGACTTCTGGTCGGCGTACGTATTCGTGCCGTATTATCCCCGAACGCGGTTCGTGGATTCAGGTCGAACAGACCTCCAAAGACATTTTGCAAATCAAGATCGACAAGAGCGCCAAGGTCGTTGCGACCTGCTTCTTGCGTGCGATGGACAAAGATTTCGGCACGACTTCCGCCATCATTCGTCGGTTCTTCAAGACTGATATGGTCGCGATTGCCGGTAAGGGCGCCAAAGAAAAGGCCGTTGGCCGGATCTTGGCTGATGACGTGATCGACAAAGAGTCTGGCGAATTCCTGGCCAAGGCTTGCGAAGTTTTGTCTGAAAACAGCTTCGAAAATCTCAAGGGTCTGGGCATCGAAAGCCTGGAAATGATCGTCGCCGGCACCAAGACCGATGACATCTTGCTTAATACCCTGCGCGAAGACGAAGCCACCAGCCACGAAGAAGCGCTGCTGCGCATCTACCGTCGCCTTCGCCCAGGCAATCCAACGGACGAAGCCAAGGTTCGTGAATTTTTCAGCGACCGTTTCCTCAACGAAAGCCGTTACAATCTTGGCGCCGTCGGCCGCTTCCGTATTAATCGCAAGCTGAAGACGGAGGGCGACAGCCGCGTCTTGACCATTGGCGATTACCTCAGCGCCCTCGATTACTTGTTGTCGCTCATTCGCTCGAACACCAGTGCGAGCACTGGCGAAGTCGACGATATCGATCACCTTGGCAATCGTCGCGTGCGTCCGATCGCTGATCTCTTGAGCGATGAACTGCGCGCCGCGATGCTTAAATTGCGCCGTGCGGTCAAAGAAAAGTTGTCGCGCGATCTGCAGGCCGAAGATCTGGCTGCCGCTCTGGCGCCACGTAATTTATTCAACAACCAAGCGGTTGATAGTGCGGTTCAGAACTTCTTCCAGCGTGGCGAATTGTCGCAGGTGGTTGACCAATCGAACTTGCTGTCACAGCTGACGCACGAGCGTCGCTTGTCAGCCCTTGGACCTGGCGGTCTCAATCGTAAACGTGCTGGCTTCGAAGTGCGCGACGTGCATACGTCCCACTACGGCCGCATCTGTCCGATTGAAACTCCTGAAGGTGCCAACATCGGCCTGATCGTTTCGCTCGCCATTTATTCGGCAGTGAATGAATATGGCTTTTTGGTCACTCCGTATCGTAAAGTAAACAAGGGTAAGGTGTCAAACGACATCTCTTACCTGATGGCTGACGAAGAGGCCGAAGCGCGTATCTGCCAGGCCACCATCGAAATGGACGCGAACGGGAAGATTATTCCTGAGATCGTTCAGGTTCGTCACGCCGGTCAGTTTACCGAAGTTCCGACCGA
>JANMYZ010000662.1:0-1693 GCA_031382605.1 Planctomycetota bacterium
TTGGAAACCGGCGGTCCCAGGGGGCGGAAGAGCCGATTGGAAACCGGTCCCAGGGGTGGCGTTCTCGTGGCTACTTGCCGCATTTCGATGGCCAATCTTTGCAGCAGGTCATCTCTTGGCATTTGGCGGATTCCTTACCCCACGATGTGGCGGAACGGATGGCGGGGGCAGCCGATGACGTGGAAATCAGACGCTACTATGAAGCCTACCTTGACGCCGGTCATGGTGCTTGCGTCTTGCGACAACCGATTTGCGCCAACATCATGCAAGATGCCCTGCTGCATTTCGACGGCGAACGCTACCGCCTGTTAGCCTGGGTAGTGATGCCGAATCATGTGCATGTGATCGTTCAGCCGCTGCCCGGTCATGGGTTGGCCGACATCTTACATGGGTGGAAACGGCATTCTGCATTACAGATCAATCGGCATCTCGGCCGAACTGGGCCGCTCTGGCGTCGCGAATATTGGGACCGATACATCCGTGATGAGCAGCATTACGCTGCGGCGGTGGCGTACATTGAGGCGAATCCGGTGAAGGCGGGACTGGTTGGTGAACCGCAGGCATGGCCGTGGTCGTCAGCCGGGTTTGAGGCTCAGTGGGTTTGTTGAACACAGCCCGGCCGTGCCGGACCCAATGGTTCATCATCGTCTCGGCCGGGCTGTTTGCTTTTGCTGCGGGGCTTCGCCCCACACCCCGGTGACACTATGGCACGAAATTTTCCTGCCGTCTGGAGATTTCGTACCATAGTGTCATAGAGCCACCATCAGACAAAGTGCGGGCGGCTTCCATGTGACGGCTTTGCTGGAGTTCGTCTGTCTTCAGCTGTCTTCCAATAAATTACTTCTCTTGCTCGTCCATCATGCGCGCCACTTCCATCAAGATGCCTTGCGCGGATCCCGTTAGCGTGCGCTCAACCGACGGCAAAGCGTCGGCGTGGAATGAGAAACGTGGCGGCGGTTTGTGTGCGAGTTGCACCAAGGCCTCAATGCCGTCGAGCTGGCCGACATGCGCGTGCACGGGACAGCCTTTGATGAGGTAGACCGAGGCTTCCTCAGGGCCATCTAACAATTCAAGACGGCCGCTTTTTCCGGTGACTTGGAAAAATTGCAGCAAATCCATCACGCCGCCGGTGGTAACGACGCCGGTGAACGTCGCGCTTTGCTGCTGTAAATCTTTGAGCGAATAGCCCGGTCCCATGGTTTCGAGATTTGAAATTTGCGGAGCCTGCGCGCTCAGCGAACCGGGATCGCCGCCCGGTGGCAATACTTGCAGGCGAAATACTTGGCCGCCGATCTGCAATTGATCGCCATCGTTCATGTGCTCAGGCTGGGTGATGCGATGACTGTTCACCATCACGCCATTGCGGCTGGCTAGATCGACCACCAACCACGGGCCGGGCTCAGTCCAGCGCATTTCTGCGTGACGGCGGGAAGCCAAGGCATCTTGCAGCAAGATGTCGACTCCGTCTTCGCGACCGAAAGTGTAGACTTTGCCTGGGCGCAGGCGATGCGCTCGGCGGGCGGCAGAAACAAGGTAGTAATCAACGTTCATGGGCGCGGCTCGGGCGGGGACGGTACTTATCACGGTCGACTGACGCAAGTCAGCGGATCGCAGCAAATGATCGGCGCGCAGGGCCTTGGCCAGAACAACCCGGCCCTACCGTGGGCGCCCATGACCATGACCGCGCCTGTTT
>JANMYZ010000698.1:0-3087 GCA_031382605.1 Planctomycetota bacterium
GGCGCGGAGACGCGGAGGCGAGATGAGGAAAAAAATCTATTTCTCTCCGGCAAGCATCTTCCCCTCCTCTGATCTCCGCGTCTCCGCGCCTCCTGTTCGATGTTTTTTCTTTGGCTGCCCAATGAGATTGAACCCACACGAAACGCCGCAAAGCCTAATATTGGCGTCAGCTTAAGAAGAGAACTTGCCGATCATCATGATGGTCGATCGAGCACGCGATATCCGATCGCTTCGCTGACATCATCCAGTGACACCAAGTCGCGTGCGTCGAGATCGGCGATGGTTTTTGCGACTTTGAGAATGCGATCATACGCCCGCGCGCTGAAGCCAAGATCAGTCACCGCCTGATCGAGCAGCGTGATGGCTTCTGGCGCAGCGTTCAGGTGTCGGCGTAGTCCGCGCGTATCGAGCGCAGCGTTGGCGCGGCCTTGGCGCGCTAACATGCGATCGCGGGCGGCAACGGCGCGAGCGCGAGCTTGGGCGGTGGTTTCGCCTTCGGGACCGCGACTCATCAGTTCTGGTTTTTGCGCGGGCACTTCGACGTGCAAATCTATGCGATCGAGCAATGGCCCGCTGATGCGCCCACGATAGCGATGGATGGCATCGGAGTTGTCGGTGCAGCGACGCGTTGGATGTCCTAGATATCCGCACGGACACGGATTCATCGCCGCGACCAACATGCAGCGACTGGGAAACGTGAGTCGCCCGCCACCGCGACTGATGGTCAGATGACCGTCTTCCAGAGGTTGACGTAACGTCTCCAACACCGTGCGACTGAACTCGGGTAACTCATCAAGAAATAAAACGCCGTGATGAGCAAGACTCACATCGCCGGGACGCGGAATAGAACCGCCACCGATCAGACCAACGCTCGATACGTTATGATGCGGACTACGAAACGGCCGCGAGCGCAGCAGGCCGACTCCCGCTGGCAAAAGGCCAGAGACGGAATGAATGCGGGTGACTTCCAGCGCTTCTTCAAGGGTCAGTTCCGGCAGCAGGCCGGGCAGGCGGCGCGCCAACATCGTTTTGCCTGATCCGGGCGGCCCCAGCATTAAAATATTGTGCGAACCAGCGGCAGCGATCAGCAACGCGCGCTTGGCCATCTCTTGCCCGCGAACATCGCAAATATCAGGCATTTCAGCGACCATGGGCACAACGATTTCGGGCGCAGCCACCGGTGCTGTGGCCAGACCGTTGCGCATCCACTCAATAAGTTCCGCCAAAGTCTGCGGCGCGTGCACGGTGAGTCCGGCGACGACAGAAGCCTCACCCGCATTGCTCGGCGCGACGATCATGCGCTTGAGTCCCGCGTCGCGCGCCGCGATGGCGCTGGCAAGCACGCCACGACACGGACGCAAGGTGCCGTCGAGCGCCAACTCAGATAAAAACATGGTGTCCATCGGCGGCGGCGGCAGACGATTTTCAGGAATGGTACTGGCCAAACCCACGGCAATGGCGAGATCAAAAGCCGGACCTTCTTTGCGGCGATCGGCAGGCGCAAGATTGATGACGATGTGGTCCCCTGGCCGATGCGTTAGGCCGCTCGAAAATAATGCCGGAGTCACCCGATCAATCGATTCGCGCACGGCAGCATCGGGTAATCCCACCACGGTCGTTCGGCCAATGCCAGTCGATGGTTCACTGCGACTCACCTCAACTTGAACTAGGTAGCCATCGACTCCTTCAACGGTGCCAGCAGTCAATTGTGCGAGTTCCATCTCTGCGTGTTACCTGCTCGCACGACCGTGAGCAAGGAGGGGAGTTGGAGATGTCAGGATGCTGGCAGACCTCTTTCAATTTTCACCGCTAAGAACGCTAAGAACGCCAAGAAAAGCCAAGGAAGCGCAAGGTTCGACCGTCCCTGCGGCATTCACCTGTCGGTCGGTTGACCTGATTCAGCTCTTGCCATGATCCCGCCACATCATGTGCCGTTCGCAGATCAAATTGCTCCTTACTGCGCGACTTACGCAGGGGTTCCTCGCTTAGTCGTAATGACTGTGGCGAGGCGAACCCTTATGCGGGAAAACGGGCTTGTTGCCCGCACCCGCTTTGCTGCCTCTGAATAAAATAAACCATATGACGCACATGGCCACTGGCCGTGGCAGAATGAATAACCATGAATCCTACTGATAAAATCCGTGTGACCGAGCCTCGTGCGGGTTACGCGACCAATCCTCCTGCCATCGCTGGCACTGACCGCGTGCTGATTTTTGACACCACTTTGCGCGACGGTGAACAGTCGCCTGGCGCGTCGATGAATCTGGCCGAAAAATTGGAAGTGGCGCGCACCCTGGAAGCGTTGGGCGTCGACATCATTGAGGCCGGTTTCCCCGTCGCCTCGCCAGATGATTTCGCCGCCGTTAAGGCGATCGCCGAACAATCGACCCGCGCGCGTATTTGTGGTTTAGCCCGTGCTTTGAAGGGCGACATCGATCGCGCTGCGGAAGCCGTCAAACCCGCCGGTGATCGCGCCCGCGTTCATATTTTCCTGGCGACCAGCGCGATTCATCGCCAGTTTAAATTGAATAAAGTGAAAGAAGAAATCATCAAACAGGCGCGCGAAAGTGTCGCCTATGCCAAGACCTTGATTGATGACATCGAATTTAGCCCAGAAGACGCATCGCGTACGGAACCGGAATTCTTGGCCGAAGTGGTGCAGGCGGTGATCGAGGCTGGTGCGCGGACGGTGAATATTCCTGATACGGTCGGGTATGCGTATCCCAACGACTACGCCGACCTGATCACCTATTTGCGCGCCAACGTCAATAATATCGATCAAGCGGTGATCAGCGTGCATTGTCACAACGATCTGGGCTTGGCGGTGGCGAATTCGTTGGCCGCCGTCCGCGCTGGTGCTCGTCAGGTGGAATGCACCATCAACGGCATCGGCGAACGTGCGGGAAATTGCTCATTGGAAGAAGTGGTCATGGCCATGCGCGTGCGCAAGGACATGTTCAAAAATATCACCACCGGCATTGAGTCCTCACATTTATACGGCGCGAGCCGCTTGGTGCAGTCGATCACCGGCTTGACCGTTCAGCGCAACAAAGCCGTGGTCGGCGATAACGCGTTTGCCCACGAAAG
>JANMYZ010000710.1:0-2600 GCA_031382605.1 Planctomycetota bacterium
CTTTCGTGCGTGTAGCGATTTCTTCGGATAGAACGGAGAAATTGAACCTTAGTACTACAGAGGACCAGAGAACCAGAGCAGATAAAGAGTGAAACTCTTTTGAACGATCACTCCAGTATCCCGCTGTTTCGACGTTACGTCTGGTTTCTTTCTCTGGTGCTCTGGTGCTCTGTGTTCTATCGCTGCGTTTAAGGCATGGTATCAGTCGCATTTATGAACCCTTCAGCCATAGCGACGTGCCGTCATCGTAAAATTCCTGCTTCCACACCGGCAGATCTTCTTTGATGCGCTCAATCATATGACGGCACGCAGCGAACGCCGCGACGCGATGTGCTGAGGCGACATGGATGGCGACCGAGGCTTCGCCGGGATCTAAGCGACCGATGGCGTGATAGACCGTCGCGATGAGTTTGCTGTCGAAGCGCGACGCGGTTTCAGCGACTAAGTCGGCGAGCATTTTCTCTGCCATCGCTCGGTAGCAGTCATAGATCAGATGGGTGACGCCGCGATCATGGTGATGGTTGCGTACCACTCCGATGAAGCTGGTAAGCGCGCCGTGTTCAGCGTTGCATAACCCGACAGGGGTCAGCAAAAAAGGTGGCAACGGGCCATCAACGATGCCAGTGCGAGAGCGCATTTATCCGCCACTTACCGGGGGAATTAGCGCTATTTCGCTATTCTCGCTGAGGGCGACGGCGGTGCTGATGAACTGCAAATCGACGGCCACGCGACAGTGATCAATCAGTGCGGCGTGAAGCGGATGCCGAGCTTGAACGGCGGCTAAAATCGTTGGCGCGTCGACCGTATGAGGAAGCGTCACGCGATCGTGTTCACGTCCCAAGCGATCGCGAACCTGGGCAAAGTAGTGAATGAGAACCTCTGGCACGTTATCCTCCGATCGCAGCCATGTTCTCATGTCGGATGAAACTGGCTGGCGGACGTTTGCCTGCCACCGCGGCAACGATGATGGCGCGCACGGCGTCTTCATCGCCAGCGCGCAGCGGCGTCAGCAGATCGTGGCCATGATTATCCATCAAGCAGGTGAACAATTTTCCTTGTGAAGACAGTCGCAGACGATCGCAGGTGGCGCAGAATGGTTGGCTGACGGTGGTAATAAAACCAACCGAACATTCGCTCAAATCGTGATCGTCGATCGCCCACACGCGCGAGGTCGGTTCGTCTCGTTCACGACGTTCGCTGAGGCGAATGCCGGCATCGAAAATGCGCTGGCGCATCATGTCAGCAGAGACATACGACTGCGCTTGGAATGGTCGCGCTTCGCCAATCGCCATCAGCTCAATGAAACGAACGTGGACACTTTCCCAGGCGGCGAAACGCACCATCGCGGCGTAGTCGGTGTCGGGCATCGCCACGGCATTAATTTTGAGTGGATTAAAACCGAAACGTCGGGCAGCACGAATTGATGACATCACGCGATCAAGTCCGTCACGCCGTGCGAAGCGACGAAAGGCGTCTGCATCGAGTGCGTCGAGCGAGATGTTGAGGCGATTAAGTCCCGCTGCTTTTAACGCTGGCAGCATGGGTTCGAGCAACACGCCGTTGGTGGTCAAGCCGACCACGTCAACTAACGAACGTGCATAGGAAACGAACTCGGGGAGATCGTCGCAAAGCGTTGGCTCACCGCCGGTTAAGCGTATTTTATTAACTTTAGCAGCGGCCCAAATTATGGCCATAAGACGCCGCAGCTCGCCACTGGTGGCGCGCGTCGACGCGAACTGTGCGTGCTCGGGAAGACAATAGAGACAGCGCAGGTTACAGCGGTCCGTAAGGGACACCCGCAGGTACAAAGGCGTAGCTCCTTTCCTCGGACTGGGCTTGCCTAGCTCAGTCGTCTCGGGAGGTGTCGGAGTTTCCTCCTCAACCCCGTTTTCATGACCGTGTTCATCTCATTGAGACGAAGGTAGGTAACGAAAATCGGAACGTAGATTGTTGATGAACTTTTTATGGGAAGAGCGCCGCGCAGTGCGCGGCGCTCTTATGAGAAGATCACGACAGTTGAGTTATGCTCTTCTGCTCGTGATGTGATCGTCAGCCGGCAGAGTGAACGAGTCGTTCAGTCTGCCGAAAACGACTACTTCTTTTTCGCAGTCTTTGGGGCGGCTTTCTTAGCAACCTTGACGGCCTTCTTGGCGACCTTCTTGACTGCTGGCTTCTTGATCTTGGCAGCTTTGGCGGCCTTGACGACCTTCACCTTAACAGCTTTGACGGCCTTGACGGCTTTTACTTTAGCTGGTTTAGCGGCCTTGGTTTTTTTCGCGACGGGCATTGAATGCTCTCCTTGGGTTAATGATTACTGTGAGGAACATACAAACCATTTCGGCAAACCGCAAATTATTTTTACGCAATCTCAGCGCTGCGCCTCACCGTGTCATTCTTTTTTTTCTGTCGTGGTCATGTCAGTGAGCGTGATGATGCGCGTGCGATGAGTAAAATTTCTGCGGCCTGCACTGCACTTCGTAATCATTTGCGGCCATCACCATTCGCATAGACTCCGCCGCTCACCCTGAGGTTATCATGATCAGCCGCCCACTTATCCGCGCTTCCAACTCATCGCTCGCCATTGGTCAAATCGGTGGCCA
>JANMYZ010000719.1:0-2432 GCA_031382605.1 Planctomycetota bacterium
CTTTCGTCTTGAGCACGTCGGCCTTGGTGCCGACGACGAGGATTTTTCCGCCCTTCACCGCCAGCGCCTCGGCAGAAGGCGCAGCGTCATTGATGGTGATGATGGTGCCGCCGAGGTAGATCGTGTCGGCGCCTTGGCCAACCGGCGTTGCCTCAGTTGTGGTCGCCGGCTGTTGATCACAGCCGATGTTGAAAGCCAGCGAGGCGGCGAGCGTGGCAGCGAGAAGAGATTTTGTTTTCATAATACTGCTTTTCATGGCTTGGATAGCTTGAGTGAATCCAGCGCACCACTGGCAATGAGCTGGCGATTGAAACCGCTTTCACAGCGCCTTTGAGCACCGAGGCGAACGGTTCTTTGTTGGCCCACTCTGGATGCTGAGGCGCGAGAATTTTAATGCGATCGAAGATAAAGAACGCCTGGAAATATATCGGTTGCTCGGCCCATAAAGCGCCATCGTTATCGAACGTGGTGATGCGCTCTGCCGCTGGCACGAAGGTTGGCGCGCCTTCGGTCATCACCTGCGTGACGAAGGTGATGATGGATTGTTTAGTCGCGCCATCATTCCTCGACGGCAAAGGATCGTGGTCAACGGCTGGGACCAGTGCGATGGCGACGAACAGCAAACCGGTCACCCGTCGCATGAACGAAAACGACGGGGAAAAAGCCATAATAAACATGGTGATATGTCGACGTTTGTTCATGGATTTTTTACACAACGAAAACCGATGTGCGGCATGCCGGTATCGTAGGCCGTGCCACGTCGCGCGGCGGTGCGGTAACTTTCGCAGTAGGTCACATGGCAGAGAAATGAACCGCCGCGCGTCACGCGTTTGAGAGCGTCAGGTTCCTGTGGATCCCACGGACGATCTGGACCAATGGGATCAGTGGCAACGCCGGTGCGTACGGCAATCGCGTAGGCATCGGCGCGATACCAGTCGCTGCACCATTCCCATACATTGCCGGCCATGTCGGACAGGCCGTAGCCGTTCGCCGGAAAGGTTGCCACCGGTGCGGTGTCGATGAAGCCATCCACAGCGGTGTTTTTATCGGGAAAACGGCCTTGCCAGATATTGGCGAGTTTCGTGTCGGTGTCAGTCAGTAATTGGTCGCCCCAGGGATAGCGTTTACTTGCCATGCCACCGCGCGCGGCGAATTCCCATTCCGCCTCAGTCGGCAAGCGCTTGCCGGCCCAGGCGGCGTAGGCCATCGCATCGTCCCACGACACTTGCACGACCGGATGATTATCTTTTCCCGTAAGAGAACTTTGCGGGCCAGAGGGATGGCGCCAGTCGGCGCCGTGCTCCCATTTCCACCACTGTGAATAGTCCTGAAAGTTGGTGAGCGGCTTAGTCGCGGGCACAAACACCATGGCTCCTGGAGCCAGCACGTCGTCGGCTGGTTTGGGCGTGCCGGCGGGAAGTTGTTTTTTGAGCTCCTCCCAATCGACCGGTTTTTCTGCGGTAGTTTTATATCCGGTTGCCTTCACGAAGGCCGCGAACTGCACGTTGGTGACCTCGCTGATATCCATCCAGAACCCGCTGACGCGGACGTTATGTACCGGGCGTTCGGTATTGTTGGTATTCGGTTGATCGCTGCCCATGGCGAATTCGCCAGCGGGAATCCACACCATGCCCGTAGGTGCTGGCGTCGGCGCTGGTTCTGCGGCGAAACCAGAAGTGATGGTCAGATTTGGCAACGCGACGTGCAATGCCCCGGCCATAATAAGCCACATGAGCGTGTCCTTGTGGCGCACGAGGGAAAAACGAAATGCAGCAGCAGGAGCGAGAGCGGGAGTGGGCATGGCGCGGAACCTTGGGAGAAAAAGCGCTGAATCTAGTGCACGGTTCCTGGTCTGACCGCTTAGCCGTGACAGGGCGGTGACAGGGCGATAATCCTAAAAAACGCAGTAGAGAACCATTTTACCGCTAAGCCGCCAAGAGCGCAAAGGACTTACAGCAAAATCAAGCTTTACCCGTTTGGTGAAGCCATTGATCATCTCAATTTTGATTCAAACCTTTGCTTTTCTTGGCGTCTTTGCGCCTTAGCGGTGGAAGTTTGAATTCCTATTGCGGTTTTTAGGATAATGAATCGAAGAGAATTCAAACTTTCGCGGCTCAGTCGGCCATGAGTAATTCTGCAACCATCCGCTTATGACTCCGGCGGAGTTGAGGCCCTAAATTTCGGCACCACCACTTCCCAAGGTCGGCGCAACAAATGCCGCAACACCCGGCCATAGAGCGTCAGGATCAGCCGTCCCGATAAGCCCTGTGCTCGCAGCGCGGTCCACAACGACAGCGTAAAGCTAACGCCCAGGTTGAGTACGAACATGCAGGCGATGCCTGCCAACGCGTAGCTCAGTGCCTGACGCGACCACCAGTCGACGCCCTCGGTGGTGCAGGCCAGGGCAAGCATGCCAGAGTTGAGCGTCACGT
>JANMYZ010000723.1:0-1704 GCA_031382605.1 Planctomycetota bacterium
TGATGCCGCACAACAACAAGCGCTGCGTGATGGCGTTTATAATCTTGGCGTCGGACTACTGATGGTCGGTGGTAAGAATTCTTTCGGTCCTGGTGGTTGGAATAAAACGCCCGTCGAAGAAGCCCTGCCCGTCAGCATGGATATTACTCAGCGCAAGATCATGCCGAAAGGCGCGCTCGTCATTATTTTGCACACCTGCGAATTCGGTGACGGCAATACCTGGGCAAAACGCATCACCAAACAAGCGATCAAAGTTCTTGGCGCACGCGATGAAGTTGGCGCCATCGATTACGACGGCAGTGGCAATGACCAATGGATCTTCCCGCTGACTCCTGCCGGCGATTATGAAAAAATTGCGCCACTGATCGAAAGCGCCTCGCCCGCCGACATGCCCAGTTTTTTCGGCACCATGACCATGGCCTACAACGGTTTGATGGCGAGTGATGCCGCGACTAAACATCTGATCATTATCAGTGACGGCGATCCTTCGCCGCCGCCGCCAACTTTGATCGAAAAATTCATCACCGCCAAAATCAGCGTTTCAGTGGTAACCGTGTTCCCGCACGGAGATCAAGAAGTTCCCGGATTTCGTGCTATTGCTGAAGCTACCGGCGGACGTGCTTATTATCCGAGTGATGCGAACCGACTGCCGGCGATTTTTGTCAAAGAAGCGAAGACGCTGAAGCGCAGCCAAATTCAAAACATCACCTTTACGGCCACTGCGGGTTTTCCTTCACCGATCCTCAAAGGCATTGACGCCATTCCGTCATTGAGCGGCTACGTGTTGACCACGCCCAAAGCGCGCGCGCAAACGCTTCTTGAAGGCCCCGATCCTGAAGAGGAAGATCCGGTGTTAGCAACCTGGCGTTATGGTGTTGGTGCCAGCGCGGCGTTTACGGCCGACCTTGCGCCGAATTGGGGCAAGCAATGGGTGCAATGGGATAAATACCAAGCGTTCGTCGAACAGCTGATGAAAGCCATTGGGCGCGGCGATGCGCGCACCAACCTGCGTTTGGTCAGCGAAGCCGCTGGCGGTAACGGCCTGATCACCGTGGAAGATCATTATTCGACGCCAGGTTTTTTAACCCTGCAAGCACGCGTCGCACTTCCTGGCGGACGCGACACCACGGTTGATTTACATCAGATCGCACCGGGCCGTTATCAAGGGCGCTTTCCTTTAGCGGGCAAAGGTCGTTATCAGGTTTTGGTTGCTGGCGCTGGTGCGGCTGGAGAAAGCGGCACCGCACGTCAGGAACGCGTCGCCGGAGGTTTTGTCGTCGCTTACTCCGATGAATATCTTCGCTTTCGCGCTAATCCTCAAGTGCTGGCGTTGATCGCGGATCGTACCGGCGGCCGTCAGCTGACTGGCAAAGAAGACGGAAAAGAATTATTTGGTGTGAAGCACGAACCGCGCGCGAGTTCGCGCCCGATCTTCGATCTCTTTTTACTGTTACTCGCCTGCTTATTGCCGCTCGATGTCGCAGCACGTCGAGTGCAACTGGACTGGTCCGTGGTGAGAGCTTGGTTCCGCCGCAAGCCACCGGTTGCTGCCAGCACCGCGACCATGGGCGCGCTGCTCAGCGTCAAACACAAGACCGCTGCCAACACCGCCGCGACCGCAAACAGCGGCGGTCCTGCACTACCGCTACCGAACTTCCCCTCGTCTTCAGCAACCACCAAAGCACCAGTAAAAACAGCGGCTCC
>JANMYZ010000067.1:0-13050 GCA_031382605.1 Planctomycetota bacterium
AGCCAGCAGCTTCGCCAAATAGTCCTCGTAGCCGCCGGGCAACAAGGCCACCGCGCGTTGATCCATATAGTGCAGATGCAATAACGCCGTTCCGGGAATCGAGCCCGGCCCGCTCGTCGCCATCTGCCAAATCGTCGCCGCCATCGCTTCGGGATCATTCGACCAATCCACGCTGACCGCCAAAAATTGCAGCGAGTAATCGCGCCATTGCTCGGTTTCGCTGGCGTCATCAACCATGCGTTGAAATACCGCCGCCAAGGTCGGATCTTTTATTTCCTGACCGACCAAAGCATTCGCCGCATTATTGCGTGTCACCATTCCACGCTCGCGGTCTTGGATCACACTGCGTAAAAACGCGACCACTTCCGCCGTCAAGGCAGGATTACGCGACAGATCCGTCACTAAATCTAAGCGCTGACTTTCCGTCAGAGAAAACCACGTCGCCAATTCCGCAGGCGGAACCGGACGCACCGACACGGGCGACGCCGATGGCGCGGCAGGCAACACGGCGGGCGCCGCAACTGTCGCCGCCGTTTCGTCAACGACCGCAGCGGCCTCGCCAGCAGTGGTCTTTTTAGCCGGTTTTACAGACTCTTTCGTCACTTTGCTAATCGGAGCCGCGCGATTCGTGATGCCCGACCAAGCGACCGTCGTCACCGACACCACCGCCGCGATGACCACGAATATCCCAACGATCGTGCGTTTGCTGGTGCTCATATACGAACCAAAAGTCCCATAACCGCCTGCTGCCGTTGGTCGGCGCGCTGACAATTGTGGCCACGATCGTGACAGATGTGATGTGCGGTGAACACCGGGAACATGAAGCCTCGTTTGGTCGGTGTGGTTCATTCCCTATCTTTTTCCCGCGTCAAGCAGCAGAAGTATGGGTTGTTTGTGATGGCAATATTCGTCGCGTTTTCATCTGATATTGACCATATCCCACTGGCAGTCGACGAATGAGCACCGCGATCGGAAGGCCACTCTACACGACGCGCTCAGCTAGCCGTGAGGGCCGTTTGATTGAGCTCATGTTATGTTCGAAAAAAGCGGCGCCCTATTTGAACCGGCTACCGGCTTCAGATTCACGCTGCGACATTATGCTCAAAACCAGCGGCCCGCAGTCTGTAGTCGGCGGACGCCCTCCGCGATCTTCTTCGCCACCGACAGCACGCGACCCGATCTCTCTGGCGACATAAAAGACGGCCTGGAAAGGCCCTTTTTAACAGGCTTAACGAAAGCACGCAAAGGCGCAGGGCAATCGTAAGGTCATAGGCAAAAGCCACCTCCCGATCTTCTATCGAGCCTAAGCCCCCTTCTTTCCCTACGTCTCCGCGCCCTTTTATTCAAACCCGCATTTTCAGACAGCGACCAAAAACAATAACCCTCGTCCAATGCTGGACGAGGGTTGACGAAAAGCATTCTTTCTTTCGGCCTTACTAAATCACGTCTATGCGCTGCCGGTGGCAACGCGACGAAGCTTAGCGACGGCGGAGAAGAACCTTGGCTTCCATGCGTTCTTGCAACAAGCGCTTTTCGAGTTTGCGCGACTCGCGTCGCTTAACCTCGCTTGGCTTGTCATAGTACATGTTTTTCTTGATGTCCTTCGTCAGACCTTCCTTTTCGCAACGCTTCTTAAAGCGGCGGAGGGTCTTTTCGAGGGGTTCACCAGAACGAGCTTCGACGCGAATCATACGGAACTTAACTCCATAGCAGGGGCGAGCACGCTACTGACCTTCTTTTTTTCGCAAGTCATTCCTTTTGCCTCAGACCTGTTGGCTGATCCTGAGCAGTTTTTAGCGATAAACAGCTGTAAAAACCGCACTCATTTGTTAGTCGACGATTTCTACCTCGGTGGGGCAGCGGTCAGGATGGGCCAGCATTTGGTACAGTTCCTGTGCTTTGGGAGTGTCTAAACGCACGCAGCCGTTGCTGACCTTGGCCTGCATTTGCGGATTCGGTCCGGTGTAGCCATGGATGCCAAGGCCATCTTGGCCCAAACCATCCGGAGAAAATTTCATCCAGACTTTGCCGAGGATATTGCGGACATCGTCGGCCTTATAGACCTCATGCGTTTTGGGATCGGTCCAGTCAGGATTAAGAACGCGATCGATAAGGCGGGTCTTGCCCGTCGGGGTCGGCGTTTCTTCCGCGCCATGACTGATGACGTAGCGCCGAGCAAACAAACCTGCGATAAAACAGTCGAGGTAGAAATCGCTTTTGTCGATGTGTAGGAAATTTCCGCCTTTTTCGCGCACCGTTGCCACTTTCATGATGTCGCCAGGATTCATTTTGGAGTCACCGGTGTCGCGCCCACGCATGCGGTTCAATAACTCATGCGGCATGCCAAATTTTTTAGCGATGCCGTCTGGGCTCTCGCCGGGCTTCACTTCATACGGCAAAAAGACGCCGGTTTCATCGTTGACGTAGCGCGCTTTACTGAAAAACAGCGCGTCGCCCAGCGGCGTCAAACGCTCAGCGATCAGCTTCAGTTCAAATCCCTTTTGCGCGTCTTGGTTATAAATGCCGCGCAAAACGCTGCTGTAGAGCTTATTCATCAACGGCGCCTTGGGCGAAAGCGCAGGATTCGCCTCGCCTTTTGCCGAGTCCGCCCACAACGTTTCGGCCTGATCATATGCAGTCTTCAGATCCGCTGACAACGGCGGCGGGGTCTTGACCACACCAAACCCAGGCTGCGGCGTTGTTCCAGCAGTGGTGTCGCTTCCAGGAATGCCGGGTGGCGGCTCAACCGGGGCCACAGGAGCCAGCCATTTCCACGCAGCAAACGTAGCAACGGCAAGCACGATGAGGATAAAAAAATTGCGCATGGAGTGCCCTTAAAAACGCGATGACGTTGGAATCGCGCGCACCTTGCCAGCATGACTCGCGCATGCAAATCGATTGGAGCGATCGAGCGGGTTCCCCGAAACACACGCGACGCAGACGCTTCGGCAAGGTGATCTACGGAGAAAAATCTTTCGGCACGCATTGCACCATGCCTTGTCTCGGTTAGCGTGCCCGCCCTCGTCGCGACTGCGCTCACGGCGTGGTCGTCGATTTTTGCCGCACGTTTTCCCCGTAATAAGGCCCACATTATGATGCATCGCCCGCTGCTTCTCGTTCCTGGTCTTGTGCTGCTTATCAACGCAGCAGCCATGGCGGTTGAACCGTCTTCTGGTCTAGACCCCAGAGGCACGATGAAAGAATTCGGGCCGGGTAAAATTCAGGGATCGTCGCGCAGCGTATTCCTGCAAGGTTTGGTCGATCTCGACGCCATCCAGCAAGGAAATTATACCGACGGCAACGGCGACCTCAGCGACCATCGCTCAGAAGGCTGGTATCGTGCTGAACTCGGCGCGCGTATCGCGGTGGATGAACGCATTGAAGTGCAAGTCAGCCTCGCCGGACAAGGCATCATGGGCGGCAATGCTCCCACCGACAGCGGCGGGATTTATGGCGTCACCACGACCAACACTCCGGATAACGGAGCCTCTGGGAATGCGGTGCTTGACGATGCTTTCGTCAAACTGAAAGACTTTCTTAACTACCGCGAACTTGCCATTGATGCTGGCCGCATGCCGGTGTCATGGAATCTGCGCCGCGATCACGCAGCGTTCCTCTACGACAGCCGCGCTGACTATAATACCATCACCAGTTGGGATGGTATTCGCGCCGCTTATAATCTTGATACCGTCAACATTCTTCCGTACGTCTACCGCCTGCCCGATAACAGCCAACTGTACGGTCTCACCCTTGATTGGGAGCCAGCGAAATCTGGCAGCGATCGCGTGTTTTTTCAAGGTTCGGCTAACTTAGAACGCAACGTTGACCTGCATGACGGTACCACCGGTGATTCTCTGCAAACCTATTACGTCGGCGGCGACGCTGACCTTGGTGACTTCGAGCTCTTCGGCGAATTTGCCATGCAAAATGGCGATCAATCCGACACGGTGAAATTCAAAGGCTTCGCTTTCAGTGGTGGCGTTGACTGGCACCTGGATAAAAAAGTGGTGATGGGATTCCAGGGCGATTACTTCACGGGTGACGACAATCCGAACGATGACGAAAACAACGCTTTCATCAATAACTGGGAAGGCGTCAGCGACACCGTCATTGTTGAGAACGAAAAATACGGCGAATTGAGCCGCTTGCTCACCGGCAATTTACTGGCGTACAAGGGCAAGGTTGAAATCGCTCTCGACAGCAAAAAACGCGTACGCATTAAAGCACTGTATGCTTTTTATAAAACCGATGTCGCCGTGGGCGGCAGCAAGAAGTTTGGCCAAGAAGGCGATCTTCATCTGTCGTGGGATTATACCCCCAGCGCGACCATCACCTTATTAGGCGGCATGTTCAAGCCGGATGAAGCTTACAAAGCTGCCAGAACGGCCGCGCCGGTTAGCGTCAATGCCAGCACGGATCTGATCTACCTTCTGGGTGCAAACCTGTTGGTGGAGTTCTAATTTGAAGCCGATGCGACGAAACATCGTCGCATCGGCTTACTTACCCAAGCGTAACGGCAACCGAGTAAGCCCCAGCGATTGTCCATTTCCACCCGCGTTGGTGAGCTAGGGTAACTCGTCTCGCCTCTGCGAGCCCACTACCATGACCGACTTTACTCACCTGCATGTGCACAGCCATTACACGCTGCTGGAATCGCCGATCACCGTCGCGCGCCTGCTCAAAAGCGTCAAAGCGAAGGGCATGGACGCGGTGGCGCTTACCGATCGCGGAAATTTGTTCGGTGCTTACGAATTCTATTCCCAGGCAAAAGAGGCCGGCGTCACGGCGATTATCGGTTGCCAGGTCAACGTTGCGCCCCTGGGCATGCGTGAAAAAGTCCGCGACTGGCATCAGTTGGTGCTGCTCGCGCAGAATGAAAAAGGGTATCGCAACCTCGCCACCCTGGTCAGCCGTGGTTGGCTTGAAGGTTTCTATTTTGAACCGCGCGTTGATCTGGAAGCCATCGCAGCACACGCGGAGGGACTTGTCTGTTTGACCGGCGCAGGAAAAGACGGCTTCCTGAATCGTCACCTGATGGCGGGTGCCACCGAAGAAGCGACGCGTCAGCTGGCACTGCTCAAAGGCATTTTTGGGCGCGAGCGACTGTTCGTCGAACTCAGTGATCATGGCGCCGACAGCACGCTGAATCATACCACCGCCAATATGGCTTTGGCCGACGCGCAAGATGTGCGCGTGGTCGCCACCAACTGGGTGCATTACCTCGAACAAAGTGATCACGACATTCACGATGTTCAGCTGGCGATTCAAAAAGTCACCACCGTCGACGACACCCATCGCAAACGGATGTCGAGTAAAGAATATTATCTCAAAACGCCAGATCAGATGGCGACGTTATTTGCTGCCCGGCCAGACGCGATCAGCAACACCCGCGTCATCGTCGACCTGTGCAAAGAATCGAAAGTTCCCACCGGAACGTATTATTTGCCGTCGTTCCCCTGCCCAGAAGCGCAGACCGAAGAAACTTGGCTGCGTGAATTGTGCGCGCGCGGAGTGCGCCGAAGATATGGCGACCAGCCAACGGAAGAGATCCAGCAGCGTCTGACGTTTGAGCTGGAAACCATCCTCAAAATGGGTTTCGCCGCGTACTTCCTGATCGTCGCTGATTTCATCAATTGGGCCAAAGACAGCGGCATTCCCGTTGGTCCAGGGCGTGGGTCAGCAGCGGGCTCGATTGTCGCCTATGTCATGGGCATCACCGAAATGTGTCCGCTGCGCTATGGCTTGCTGTTTGAGCGTTTTATGAATCCGGGCCGTAAATCGATGCCTGACATCGACATCGATTTTTGCAAAGATCGCCGTGGCGAAGTTATCGATTACGTAGCAAAAAAATACGGTCACGACGCCGTCACGCAGATCATGACGCTGGGCACCATGAAGGCGCGCATGGCGATCAAAGACGTCGCTCGGGCTTATCACTGGACGCCGGAAGAATCCCAAGAGCTATCCAATTTAGTGCCGGAAGATCCCTCAGGAAAATACGATCTTCAGGTGTGTTTAGGTCGTAAGCCGCTTGACAAAGACAAGAACGAATTCGGTGCCGTCGACGGCATGGTGAAACGCTACGACAGTGATCAGCGCACCCGCCAAGTACTTGATGTTGCGCTGCAATTGGAAAAACTTGGCCGTTCACTTGGCGTGCATGCGTGCGGGATGATTATCGCGCCTGGGCCGGTGTGGAATTACGTGCCGGTGTGCAAAATCAAAGACAAGGCCGCCACGCAGTTCAACATGACGCAGATTGAAAAATGCGGCTTGCTGAAAATGGACTTCCTTGGCCTCAAGACCATGTCGATCTTGAAGAAAGCCGCCGACATTACCAAAGAGAGCGACGGTATCGACATCGATTACGGCGCGGTGCCACTCGATGACGCCAAGACCTTTGCCATGCTCGGTGCCGGTCGCACGCTCGGTGTATTTCAATGTGAATCATCGGGCTTCCAAGAGTTGATCAAACTGCTCAAGCCCGACCGCTTTGAAGACCTGATTGCCTTGGTCGCGCTCTATCGCCCAGGGCCACTGATGGCCGGCATGCATACGCAATATTGCGACCGCAAACATGGCCGCGAGAAAGTCGATTATCCGCACCCAGTGCTGGAGAACGTACTGAAAGAAACCTACGGCCTTTATATCTACCAAGAACAGGTGATGTCGATCAGCCGTGAATTATGCGGCTTTTCACCAGCAGAAGCCGATGACTTGCGCAAGGCGATGGGCAAGAAAGACATCAACGTCCTGAAAAAAATCGAGGACAAGTTCATCGATGGCGCCTGGAACAACCATCAATTTGAACGCAAGAAGTGCAAAGAAATGTGGGAGAAGATTCTTGGCTTTGCTTCGTACTGTTTCAATAAATCACACTCGGCGTGTTACGGTTTGATCGCGTATTGGACCGCGTACATGAAAGCCAATCACTACGCCGCTTTCATGACCGCGAACTTGATCTACGAAATGGACAGCAAAGACAAGATGACCAAGTTCGTCGAAGAACTGCGGTCGTCCGGCATCCCGGTTTTACCTCCGGACGTCAACGAATCCGGCTGGGAATTTCGCGTGCTCAACAAGCGCCCAGAGCAAAGTTCCCCCGCCGCTGGCCAGTCTATTCGCTTTGGTTTTGGCGGCGTCAAAGCCGTGGGCGAAGGCTCGGCACAATCGCTGATCCGCGAACGGAACGAGCGCGGTCCGTACACCAGCCTTTACGATTTATGTGAACGCGTTGACACCCGCACGGTGAACAAACGGGTGGTTGAATCGCTGATCAAAGTCGGCGCGCTCGACAGCCTGCACGTCAATCGACGGGCCTTGTTTGAGACCCAAGATCGCGCCTTTGATCGCGGCAACCGCTTGACCCAAACCAAGGCGCAAAACCAACAGACGTTGTTTTCATCCTTTGAAGAAAACGAAGATTTCCGCCAAGAAACACGCGGATATCCCACGGTTGCTGATTGGAGCGTCAGCGAACGCTTGAGCTTCGAGAAAGCCCTCACGGGTTATTGGATTTCCAGTCATCCGGTTACGGAACAGCGCGGGGCTATTGGCGCCGTGGCGACGCACACCACCAGCGATCTCGCCGCGCAAGCCAGCGGCACCACGGTGGCGATTGCAGCGGTCGTATTGGACAAGCGCGTCATCCGCACCAAGGCGGGAAAAACCATGGCGATCTTGACGCTCGAAGATCAGTTTGGTCGTTTCGAAGGCGTGTTGTTTCCCAGTCGCGAAGGTCGTCGTGGCGAAACCCAAGCCGGCGCATTCGAAAAATTTGCTCACGACTGTGAGCCTGATTTAGTCGCGTTATTTTGCGGCACCTTAGATCGCCGCGAACGAAAACCTGCGCGCCCGGCGATGAACAGTGACGACAGCGGCGAAGCTCCACCCGCAGAAATGGACGACGGTGCTGATGCTCAAGCCGAGGTGCTGCCCAACTTGCGCATTAACGACGTCATCCCGGCTGCCGTAGCGGTCGAACGCCTGACGCGCGAGGTCGTCCTCCACCTCGATGCTGCCGCGCTGAAAGATCCGGATGAACAAAGCCGTTTGCTGGCAGCCAGCGAAACAGCCCTGAAAGAACACGCGGGTGCGCGACCCGTAACGATGCTGATTCATACCCCGCAAGAAGTCCTGCTGACCCTGGCCCTGGGTGAAACCTGGCGCGTTCATCCCAGCCACGAATTACTCGAAAAATTGTGCGCTATTTGGGGCGCCGGAAATGTCCGCGTGATCAGCGCCGGACTTGAAGAGCTTCAACCAGCGGAATCCCGTGGCCAAGGCCGCTCACACTCATAACCGGCCTGCTTTTTATCCTTACCTTTGACGACATGGGCGAAGCGCTCGCGGACCGAGGAGTTTTATCTTCCTGGGGCTCGCACGGGCGCTTTTTTCATGGTCTCTTCCTTCTTTTTATCCTCGCGCCATTGACGGACTTCTTCGCGCTTGGCGGCGTCACGTTTGGCGTCTTCGATGGCTTGCATAACGAGCTGCGTGTCGACCACGCCGCGTGCGGCTTGGAAACGGCCGGTGAGTCTGGTGTCGGGGCGCAGCAAACTCTGTTCGTTCAGCAGCCACATTTCATTGCCAAAGTCTGAGCGCCGGACCTCTGGCGCGAAGCGAGCGAAAAAACGCGTGACGTTGGCGACATCGCGGATCAGTAGGCGTTTGGCGTTGTTGTTACGCGCGGCATCGACGGCTTGCGGAAAGTCGATGATGATCGGGCCATCAGCTGCCTCAAGAATATTGAACTCCGACAAGTCCGCGTGCACGAAACCAGCGCACAACATTTTGGCGATCTGATGCATGATGTCGTAATGCATATCGAAGGCGACTTCACGATCGAAGCGACCGGCAGCGATCTGTGGCGCGGGATCGCCGGAACGACCACGCACCAAATCCATCAACAAGATGCCATCGTGATTGCCGTGCGGACGCGGTACACGCACACCGGCAGCATGCAGCGTGCGCATGGCATCAGACTCGGCAGTCTGCCAGGCCTCTTCACGTTTTTGTTTGCCAAAACGGGTGCCGTTGTCCATCGCGCGCTGGTCACGCGTATTGCCCGCCTGACGACCTTCGACGTAATCCTGACGCTGACGAAAGCTGCGTAATTGCGCTTGTTTGTAAACCTTCGCGGCGCACACCACGCCATCAACGCGGACCAGATAGACGGCGGCTTCTTTGCCGCTCTTGAGTGGGCGCAGGATCTCTTGAATGAACCCCTCGTCGACCAAGGTACGCAAAGAATCAGGAATCAGCATGGGTCCTTAGCGTCCGGAATTGAGCGCGGTGGCAAGAGGCTGCGCCAGGGTGTGGCTTCGGCTCTCAGCAATCAGCCTAAAACCGCGACCGTTAGAACCCCGCCCGGCAGCGCCGGAACCCAAGCGAAGACAAAGATCGGAGAAGTCTAACCACAGAGGGCACAGAGGGCACAGAGGAAAATCAGAATGCCTTTCTCTGTGCCCTCTGTGCCCTCTGTGGTTTAGCCCTTCCCCTGCTGTCTTTCCTTTCGTACGTGTAGCGATTTCTTGGGATAGCACGGAGAAAGAGAACCCTGCTGGTGCTCTGGTCTCTGTGTTTTATCGCTGCGTTTAGGATCAGCCAGCTTCAGGCATAACTGTGCAGCCCCGCCAGCTGGACGTTGACCCAATACCAATTGAAGACCATCACCACGAACGCGGCCAGCGCGACCCACGCCGTGGCAATGCCACGCTTGTGCGGCGGCATCGCGACCCGCAAGTGAACGAGGCCGATGTAGACCACCCACGTGAGCAAGGCGAAGACCTCTTTAGGATCCCAGCCCCACGGGCGGCCCCAACTGACGGCGGCCCACACCGCACCCAGCACCAAACCCACCCACAGCACCAGCATCGCGACGGCATCGATGGCAAACGTCGTGCGATCCCACGCTTCGCTCCGTAGATCGTTCCACGGCAGCCAAATGCGCATGACCAAGTACGTCGCCGACATCAAGCCCGCGAGCGCGATCAGACCATAACTGGCGATGATGCAACTGGTGTGAACGCGTAGCCAGAATTCGGAAAGGATCGGCATGGCCGGACTGATGAAGGCATTGATGTCATGATATTCGAGCAAGATCTGAGCGAAAATAATCAAGCAACCAAAGAGCGATGCGCCAAGTCCCAAACTTCCACGCGCTGCCGTGCCAACGCGATTGGTCATCAGCAAAATAAGCCCTGAGCCAAACGTAATGGCGATCATCGGAATAATAATTCCCCACGGCCAACCAACCACGAAGGCGACCACCAACATGATCAACAAGGCCAAGCCCAGAACCGACGCAAGAACCAGACACACGCGCCGAGACCACGACATGCCGGATTCACCCAGCAGCGCAATCCAGGTCGCCAACAAGGAAGCTGCGGCCATCGATTCGTAAAGATTTGACAGCGGAACACGCTGTGCCAACTCAGCGCGCACAATAAAGGCCGTCAGCTGACCAACAAAACCGAAGGCCAACAACGCATAGCCCACGCGTAATGCCCAAGATTGACGGCCAATTCCGCCCATGGCCAAGAACGGCACGGCCAATAGCAGACTGAGCCACACCCAGTGAATATTGCCCTGCCATTTCCAATACGTGAGTTCGAGTTGGGTGGTGATCACCAACGGCGGCTGAGCGTGAGCGGCACGGTCCTTGGCGTGTATATCGAGCAAGGTCGCGGTCGCCGCCACCAAGGCATCGATGCTGCTTTGCAATTTCGCTGGCGATAACTGTCCGTGACGCGCGGCGTTCCAGCTCAGACCAAGCTCATGCCACGTGCTGGTTGCCTGTTTGATCGCGGCGTCGAGCGCTGGACGCAAGGTTGCGTCGGCAAGATCCTCGGTGGGAACGCCCAGCGCAGACCAGCGACTTTGCAAATTTGCCAAGGCCTCGGCGATGATTTCTGGCTCTGGTAGTTTCAGAGCTGTTGCCTGCGTCGGATCAGCCGCAAGTTTTTCCGCAACCGCGTGATCCCATTTGCCAGCCGCAGCGGCTTGCCACAGCGGCCACAGCAGATGTTGATTCAGATTCACTAATTCGTCGCGATCCCGCAAGCGCAGCTTGGTCGCGGTTTCGACCGAAATCGGCAACAGGCTCCACGTTTGTGCGGCAAACGACGACGACGATCCATCGCTGGTGCGCGCAGCGGCGAAGAAAGCACTCAGCGAGGTGACGAAGTCAGCACCGAGTTCGGCCGGATCGCGCCAACGATCATCGTGCGCTCCGACGGGCACCGGAAATAAACGTAATTGAAAAATAACATTGCCCGGATCAAGCATGCCCTGAGCGCTTTGCACTTGGCTAATCGCTTTATTCTTACTGGTCAAACGACCAAGCTTTTCCAACTCATCGCGTACCGTTTGAGAGGTCAGACGGCTCGGTGTGATGTAGCCGTCTTTGAGGAGGAGCTGACGCTCGGCCTCTGGAATCACCAAGGCCAAATCCCGGCGCAGTTCGGTGTGCTTCACCCGTGCGATGGGCAAGTCGTCGTAGTCCGAACGGCAGAATAAGAGATCGAGCAAACTGGTCAGCGGCGTATGACCGTGAGGAAATGACGTTGAGTACGCGATGCTATCCGACACTTCCATCGCCATCGAAAAGAGCGGTTTATACCGCCCACCATGTTGCACCGGCACCGCAGCAAGCTGATCAAGCTGTATCGTCTTCACGGTTTCTTGAATCGGAACCAACCCAGGTTGGCCAACATGCGAGGCCTCAGCAGCGGTCACCGAACCAGCAATGAACGCGCAGAGGACGAGACCTGCCCAACGAATCATCAGAGCACTCATGACTTTCTCCCCGCCAATGCGGCCATGCCACCGCTCAATGCCATGCCGAACGCCAGAACAATGGAGGCGATTAACATCGCGACTCCTGCCGGACGATTTCCAACGCCGAGCACCGTTAGTGCCTGCGACTGTGGATCCCAGCTAGCTTGAAAGAAAAACGTGTCGCGCCACGCCAGCGGTGCGTTCATGTGAATGGTGGCTTTTTGCGGATCGGCGACGTCACCGTAGCCGACATGGCAAAAGAATTCGCTTGGCGAATTACTGCCTGGGCGACGTGGTACATCGAAACCGGTCATCCAAATGTTGCCAGGCATCGCTAAGGGCTCTTTGCCATAACACAGTTCGAAACGACCAGCACCAGGCACATCAATCATGACCGGTCGCGGCGCATACATTCCCAAAGCGCCTTCATTGCTCAAATTACGCGGTAAATGTGGGTACGGCGTGTATGGCACCCACACGGACGTCGAACGTCCACCGCTGGTCGCAGTGACGTGAATAAGGCTTTCATAATCGCCCACCGACATGCGGCTGGTGCGTTGTTCTTGCGGCACCACCACGGGTTCGGTGACGCGACGTGTACTTTGCAAAAGTTGCTTCAGACGAATGGGTAATTTTTCGCCAAATAAATCAACCTGCACCTCGCTACCGATGGTGAGTGGATACATGCGCACGCCGACATCCGGCAGACCAACCCACAATTCTACGGCTTTGGGCGTGGAAATCACCGGTGAGGAAATGAAGACCAAACGCGGACTGGCGTTTTCGTCAGGCTCGGAGGTGACTTTTTCGGTTACGGGAAAACGCTGTTTCAGCTTGGCCAGCAGCGCGTCATAAGCGGTTTGGTCTGAGCAAAACACCCAGACTAAGGCTTGCGTTTCCATCGCCTCAGCCGGGCTGGGCGGCAACATCCGTGATTCTTCTTTGCCGCCCACGGTCAACACCAGTTCCAACTGTGGATCTGGCGGAGCGTCCGCGACGTCTTTCCACCCAGTCGAAAGTCGCGCGTAAGGGGCGAAATCAGTCACGCTGAACGCGACATTGTTGACGGAGCCGATCGCCAAATTGAGGGGTTTCTTGGCATTAAAAAAACTGCCGTGCTCGTGATAGCGGGGCAAACCAACCATCGGCAAAGCGCTCACCGATTGCGCGTCCATCGGCCGCATCGGCTGGAGCGGATCACTGCGCACGGCAACGTCTTCGCGACGGACCCACAGCGCCGAGCGATCTTTATGATATGCCAGAGCGTAG
>JANMYZ010000075.1:0-7537 GCA_031382605.1 Planctomycetota bacterium
ACATTGGCGCGCACGGGAATCAAATCACGTCCAGCGCGACCCCAGGTTTCCGTCCAACGCGGGCCATCGATCACCAGAATCACCACATGACGCGTCTTTTGCTCAGCAACAATATCTGCGGCTCCAACAGCAGATATGAATGCGGCCAACACTAACAACATCACCATCAGCCCCAAAAAAGGCCACGCAAAACCGTGCTGAGCAACGCGCCAATACATCGCCAGCAACTCTACAACCAACGTTTACGGCGAAAGAAATACAACGTCGTCGCCACCGACATGACCATTAAACCGAGCGAGAACGGATAACCCCAGGTCCATTTCAATTCCGGCATGACTTCGAAATTCATGCCGTAAATACTGGCCACCAACGTCGGTGGCAAAAAGACCACCGCAGCGATGGAAAATAGTTTAATGATGCGGTTTTGGTCGATGTTGATCAGGCCCAACGTCGCATCGAGCAGGAACTGGATCTTGCCCGCCGTGTAACTGGCATGATCGGTCAACGACTGCACATCGCGATGCACCGCATGAATGCGCGCACGGCCTTCGGCGCATAATGCCTCTGACGCTGCTTGTTCGGCGAAGATCACCATGCGGCCTTTATCGAGCAGGCTTTCGCGGACTTTACCGCTGATGTTGCCACAACGCCCCAATTTGATGATCGAACGTTGAAGATTCAATTCTTGGCCACCGTGCTGACGCAGCCTGAAGGTCTGCTGGGAAATATTTTCAAGTTCCAAGCTCACCAACTCCAACAAATCGGCGAGACGCTCGACCGTGGTTTCCAATAAACTGATGAATGCCAAGTCCGCATTATGCGCACCGCACTTCGGCGCGCGATTGGCGAACACCCGAAACGACCATGGCTCTGCGTAACGCAACGTCACCAATACTTTGCGCGTCAGAATCAAAGTAACGGCGGTGGTCTCGGGCGATTCGGTCTCTGTTTTAATTAACATGGTCGAGGTCATGTAGACCGCTCCGCCTTCGCGGTACAAACGGCTCGATGCTTCGATTTCTTGCATCTCAGCGCGGGTCGGCATTTCGATGCCTAAGCGCGCTTCCAACATAGCTTCTTCTTCGCGCGTAATATCGACCGCATCAATCCACACCGCTTCGGCTGGTAAATTATCGACGCCAGCTTCAACGCGCTGCAACCCTTTTTCAATCGGCAACCATGCGGTGATCATGCGGGGGCTCGCAGTATTGGGCGTTGCGCGGTGAAGATGGCATGCTGCGCAACGAGCACACGAAGTGCAAGCGCAGGCTGGCAACGCTTCATGGCGTTGGAACCTGACGATCCGAAGCCGATGAGAATCCGTGAGAAGGACTACCGGCTACAGACCACCGATTTTAAACACAACGTCGCAGCATGATCCTGTGGTCTGTAGCCGCTAGCCAGTGGTCCCTGCATTATTGCTTTGCAAAAGCCCCGATAACGCCCGCGCTTTCACCACGACAGCACGCCAGCCACCATTGCCGCCGCCAAGGGTAACCGCCAGGGACCGACCACCACCCAATACGCCACGAACATGACCATCGCCGTCGACCACCAACGATGCTCTGGAGTCATTCCTGGCATTAATACCGCCGTGATAAACACCGCCAGAGCTGCGACCAGAAAGCAACGCTCACCCGACGCCCGTCGATCATCAGCCAGGACCGCGATGACCAACACCGGCAACGACCACACCGGCAACGCCAGGGCCAACGCCACGCGCAAACACCAAACCGCAGCTGAGCCATCAACGCCACGTCGAAGCGGCGACCAGAACCACAGGCTCCAACAGCCAAGTACGAACGCCGTCCCGGTCACCAACCAGCCGACGCGTATCCATCCGCCACCGAGCGCTTCGCTGTACGCCGCTGCCGCTCCCCATGGCAACAAAAATAATCCCTGAAGCACCAATGCGCCGAGCAGACTTACCGCCGCCAACATGCGCACCGCCGTCAACCGACGAGTGCTCGCACGTTCACCAATAAACCACACCGCTGCCGCCGTGACCAAACACAACAACACCGGCGTCAACGCGACCACCACTCCATGCTGATCTAAAAAACCTGGAGGCGATATTTGCGGAACCGGCATGGCCGGCATTCAACTGAGGAATCAGGTAATGCGCAAGGCGTGGAGTTCGTTGGGTTTCGCTGGTTACGATGAGCAGGGGATTGCCTCGCCAGAATGCTGCTCATTACCCACAAAATTGAGCTGGCGAAATGGGAGCGCGAAGATTTCTCTTTCTCGAATCCCAAGGGGATTCTGAGACAAATGCAGGGCGAACCGACTCGCGAATATTCGGCGCCCCCAACTTTGTGGGTAATGCGCAGGCCAGAAATATCGGGGAACTTAAAAAAAATAGATGAATTCAGGGACTTGCGCGAACGCCCGTTGGGCCAAATGTCTTCGCCCATGATTGCACGCTTATGGTGGCCGTGGTTGTCGTGGTGTATGGGCAATCGTTGGCTGATTGATGCGACGATGGTGATGATGGTTGCGCTGGTCGCTTCGTTTGCGCAGGTTCATCAACTGTCATTATCTTCTTTTTCGACTGCGCATCGGGTCACCATCGCGCTTTCCATTTTATTAGTGTGGTATGCCGCTGGACGGCCGGGCGCGGGATTAGGGGCGCTGTTGGCGATGGCGGTCGGCGCGTTGACGGCGTGGAGCTTAGCGCCGCAGACTGCTGATGGGATGACGATTTTGTGTGCGCTGGCAGCGGTAATTCAGGTTCCGCAGTTGATCGAATTGCGCAGCGTGCGTCATCGTGATCAAGCGTTGCGGGCCAGCGCGCGCGGCCTGGGCGTGTTGCTGCCTGGAATGGCGCTGGGTGCACCGGCATTATTTTTAAGCGGTGGCATGACCTTATGCCTGGGTGGAATGGTCGCGGTGTTAGCGGCGATGGTGCTGCCGCTGACGTGGTGTCGCCTGTTGACGGAAGACGCGCCACTTCATCCGACGCCCGTGTTGCCGCGCGTTGCGCAGGTGATGATTGCGCGCCGTATGCAACTGGCGGTGCTCGCATTCGTCGCGCTGGGAACGATCGATATCGTCATGCACGTGCGGTCGCCGAATGCGCTCGCATATCCGCTCTGGTGGTGGCTGTTGCCCATCAGCATGGTGGCGTTGTGGCACGCGGTTACCGGACAAATCATCGTCGCGATAACGGTCAGCCTGGCAACCAGTGGCTGGTTGGGCTACGCATTCTTGGGTCGTGATCCTTGGCGTTTTGATGCGCTGCTGACTGCGCTCGCGATGGCGCAACCGTTGCCTTTGATGTTATGGCATGCGCGCCGTCATCACCGGCGTTGGCCGGCGCTATTGTTGGTTGCCGTCGCTATCATTCCTGCGTTGGCGATTTCCAACGATGCCATGGCAATTGGCGGAGCCGCAATGGCGGCGTGTTTAGCGGTGGCCGCTTGCACGCCACGACCATTACCGGCTGTCACTCGCGTTGGTCTGGCCGATGCAGACACCGTGCTGACGCGCGCGCGTCGTGGTTGCCAACGACTGACTCCGTATTGGCGTCACTACGGCACCGCGAAACTGCGCTACGATCCGCTCTATCGTCAGTTAGCCGAACAACGCCTGCCGTGGGGGCGCGTGCTGGATGCCGGTTGCGGCCCTGGCCTGGTTGCGGCGCTGGCATCTGCGCGTGGCGAGCCCGCGTATTGCGGGATTGATCTGGACGAGACCAAGCTGGAGGCCGCCGCTGAATTGCTGGAAAATCTCTCGCAACCACTCACCGGCGATTGGCGGCTGATTCAGGCGAAATTACCATTGGCGCATACTTCACCTGCGCGATTCGACACCGTGATGCTGTTGGATGTTTTGCATTATTGGCCGCTCGAAGAACAAGAGCTACTGTTACGCCAATTGCACACGTCGCTCGAACGCGGTGGCCAACTTTTCTTGCGCGATGGACTGGCCGACGCCGACGGCAATACCGGAGCCGTTGGTTTCAGCGAACAACTAACGACGTTCTTCGGTCTCAATCCCAGTGGTTCCGGACTCCATTTTTTGACCGAGGACGCCATGCGAGCATTGCTCCAACGATGCGGTTTCACCGTCCGTTCGTGTGAACCCAGCGGCGGAGCGAACCGCCTGTGGCGAGTAACTACTGAAACGCCAACTGCCATCCTTGACCCATTTGTACTTAAAGGATTGCGCCCATAAAAAAAGCGTAAGCCAGAATTATTCTGGTCTTGGCTGGCCCTGGTAACCAATATCTGGCGGAAGTGATTTACCGTCCGGTCCTGATCTTGATGTTGACCAAATCTGGACCTCAAACCCACCGATCACTCAACAACGGTTCATCAACCGCGCCGCGTCAATTGCTCCATAAGTAAAAATCAAATCCGCGCCTGCTCGACGGAAAGCGGTGAGGCTTTCCAAGAGGCACGAGTCGTAATCCAGCCAGCCGTTGGCGGCGGCGGCTTTGAGCATCGCGTATTCGCCGCTGACATGATAAACAGCGACTGGCAGGGCGGTATTTTCACGTACGGCGCGAACGACATCCAGATAGGGCAGGCCGGGTTTGACCATCAGCCAGTCGGCGCCTTCGGTTTCGTCGAGGGCGACTTCGCGTAACGCTTCGCGCACGTTTGCGGGATCCATTTGATAGGTTTTCTTATCACTGGGCCGATCGGCTCCGGCGCGCGGCGCTGAGTCGAGGGCGTCGCGGAATGGGCCGTAAAATGCCGAGGCGTATTTCACGCAGTACGAACAAATACCAACCTGGGTGAATCCAGCGGCATCAAGCGCCGTGCGAATGGCGGCAACGCGTCCGTCCATCATATCACTGGGCGCAACGACATCGGCTCCGGCGCGTGCCTGGGCTACGGCCATGGCCGCTAACAACGGCAAGGTTTCATCGTTCGCGATACCGCCGCGCAGCACCAGTCCGTCGTGGCCGTCGCTGGAATACGGATCGAGCGCAACGTCGGTAATGACGATCAAAGTTGGCAAAGCTAATTTCAATGCTCGTACCGTGCGCTGAAGCAAACCGTTGGCGTTGAGGCTTTCTTCGGCACGCGGTGATTTCAGCGCGTCGTCAAGCCGAGGGAAAAGCGCGACCGCTGGGACACCGAGTTCGAACGCAGTGCGTGCAACTTCGACCAAGCGAGCGATTCCCATTCGCGCGCATCCTGGCATCGATGCGATGGGCGTTTCAGTATCCCCCTCTTGCACAAAAAGAGGTAAAACCAAGTGCTGTGGCGTCAGATGGGTTTCGCGGATCAGCGCACGAATACCAACCGAGGCGCGATTACGACGTGGGCGAATGAGCATGTGTTGGCGCCAGCAGGACTAGGAATGAGTGGGAAAGCGACAACATCTTCAGGGAATTTCTGGCAGCTTGGTCGCCGGTACTGCCGATGGTTTTGCTACGGCTGGAGTGGCTTCGACCACGCCATCGCCCCACAGACGGACGGGCAAGATTTCGTCCATGTCATCGTTATCAAGCGCGGCTACACGGATGATGTTGACGCCAGGTTTGAGCGTCATGGTCACCTGATATTTTCCGTCTTTGGCTAGGCGCGCCGCAGGCAACAAATCGATTTTGTCATCGTTAAGGAAGGTCGTCATAAAACGCAGGTTGTCATCAGCGACCGCGACCGTCAGCGTCACCCGATTGCCATCACGCACCTGATCGAGCAGCGACAAGCTGGGCTGAATGACTGGCGTTGGGTTGGCTTTGCTGCCAACCGGAACGCTCAACACGTGAAACAAGGTTGCGCGAAAGCGTGAGTCAACTTTCTCTTCGAAATGCTCGTCAATACGAACTTGCAGCTTGATGGCTTTCGCCGCGAAAATTTCAGTGCGCTCGCCCTGCTTGGCTTCTTTCATTACCAAAAATGGCACCGCCACGGTCGCGCTCGCGCCAGGCTTGAGCGGTTCGATTTTTCCGCCTTTGTCACCCAGTTGCACAAATGCGTCGTTGTCTTTGAACACCCGTAGATCAAGGCGATTGCTCGGTCCTTGACCATCATTGATCACGGTGAAATGAACCACCGCCGCTTCGCCGGTATCCAGCTGACCGTCGCCGCTGGGCTCTTCCAAGCGCCAGGTATACGAAAGATGGGGACGCGGTTGTTCTTTGACTTTGAGCGTCACCGGAACGCTGGCGCGAACTTTTCCGCCATGATCGCTAAACAACTCAAGCGTAAAGCGTTCTTCACCGGCGTACGCACGCGGCGGTACATCAAACTTTAAAGCGCCGCTCACGGTGCCCTTAGCATCGACCTGACCGAACACGACTTCGTCTTCCCACAAGGGGCTGTAGCGATCTGCCTGAACAACGCCGTACAGACGACCAATGGCCGCGTCGGTTGTATTGCTGACGGTAAAGGTAACAGGCGCGGTGACACCAGCCGTCAGCGTATCTGGGCCAGTAAAGGCCACCTTTAAGCTTCCGTCGATCGGTGTGCTATCGTTGCCCCACACCAGCGACGGCGTGTGCTTGTTCAGGGCCACTGCCAAAACCTGCGCTTCGGCAGCCGCAGCGCGCGCGACAGGGTCTTTCATGCGTTCAAGCATGAAAGCGCGCAAACCACGCTGCTTACTGGCCTTTTCACCGCCAGCAGAAAATCCGTCGCTGGCTGCGGCCTGCGCCACGAGATCGATCACCAATGTCGCCTCTTGATCAGGAACAAAAACTTGGGCGGCAATTCCGGATTTCCGTAACTCTTCGATAGGCTGATACTTTGCCAGCCAGCCGAGTTCGTAAGTCGCCGGATGATCGTAGGCAGACTTGTTCTTCAGCGCAAATTCATCGTCTTCTTCACGGGTGCCGGTGAACGGCACCAAGTCCACCGTGCCGTCTTCGCGCAGGGCATGACGAACGAGTTTGATGTCGGGGTTAACGCCCACGTCTTGAATCGATACTCCGCCGGGCAACTGATATTCTTGAATGGTCAATTTGAAGCGGCTGCCATCACTGAGGTCTTTGATGGTCTGCACGGAACCCTTACCAAAAGTCGTCGAACCAATCACCACCGCGCGTTCGTTGCGCTGCAAACAACCGCTCAAAATTTCGGCCGCACTAGCGCTGCCGCCGGAGGTCATCACGACCATCGGCACATCCAGAATCTGACGCGACGAGCTGAAAAATTTATGCGGGTCACCATCGCTGGTCACCGTGCGAACGATTTCTTCGCCTTTGGGTAAGAAGAAATCGCAGATCGTTTTCGCCTGATCCAACAAGCCGCCGCCGTTGAAACGCAGGTCGAGCACGAAGGCCTTCATCGGGCCTTCTTTCTGCAGTTCGAGGACGGAGCGATACAAATCGCGTGCAGTAAAACCGTTGAATTCGTCCATTCGTACGTAGCCGACATCACCGCGACGATATGAGCGCATGGTCACCATCTGGACCAGGTCTCGCACTACACTGATGTCCATGGCGCCAGAAGCCGATTTACGCTCGATCGTCAGCACCACCGTACTGCCTTTGGGGCCTTTGATACGACGCACGGATTGCGGAAGACTCAGCCCGGCGGTTTTTTCGCCGTTGATGCCAATGATGACGTCGCCATCCATG
>JANMYZ010000688.1:0-9795 GCA_031382605.1 Planctomycetota bacterium
CGGCACCAGCGGCACGCTTTTTTGGTGGGGCGATGATCCCTCAACGGCGACCACGGTGATCGCTGGCTCGCCAGTGGTTACCCAGGTGCGCGCCGTCGTCGCAGAAACCGTCAATGGAATTATTGGCCCACGAACGGTCGACAATGATCGCGTGGCGAATCCCATCGGACTCTTCGACACCCACGGCAATCTGTGGGAATGGGTCGACAGCATTCAAGGCACCGTACGCGGCGGGTCCTGGAACGACACCGTGCCACAGGCGCGCGCGGCCAATCGCCTAGCCTTAGATCAGACCACGCATCACCCGTTGGTCGGCGTGCGATTGATATTGGTGCCGTGATTTTCGTAGTTATTTAGTGAACGAGCAGCGCATGTCTGACTGCAGTGCCCGATTCCTTTTCCTTGATTTTCCAGGCTATTTCCATGCATTTTTTCCAGCTCGCGTCCGAGTAAATTATCCTAAAAAACGCAGTTGGAATAAAACTTCCACCGCGAAGACGCAAAGACGCTAAGGAAAAACAAGAGTTTGAACAAAATGCGTATGATTTGTGTCTTCACCAAACGGGTGGATAGTGTCCCGTCAAGTGGTGTAAGTTGATTGTCCAGGGCAAACGCATCAGTCCGTCTCCCTCCGGTGGGGTCACAGGTGAAATGTAAGCTGTTAATCTGACCAGCGTTAGGTAGACGTTACGAATGAATGCAATTCTACCCCCGCCGCTTCCGCCACCGAGCCACTTCCGCCACTTTTGGCGTTTTTCGGTGAAAGCCGGCTTTCTCACTGACGTTTACGGCAGCGGCAAAAACGGCGTTTGATCGAAGCGATCATCAAGGTCTTCGTAGACAGCGGTGATTTCATCGATCGGAATGTAGATGCGGTATTTATGCGCTTCTTTGCCGAAACGATCGATGGCGTCGGCCAAAAGGATTTCGCGGCGGCCTTCGTCGCCGAATTCGCCGCCTTTCTTGACCGAGCCTTGATAGATCTTGCGACTCATTTCGGCTGACCAGTGCAGGCAGCGCACTTCACCGATAACGATTTCTTTGCGGATCTCGACTAACTTCATGATGAAGCGTTCGCCGCGACGCACGATGACGGTGGCAACGCGTTGCTGATCAACAAGGTTTTCCAGCACTTTTTGCAGTGATCCGGGATGGTCGGTGCCGGGAACGATAATTTTCTTGTCGCCGCTCATATCAGACGCTCGCCCAGTTTCGTTGCCAGCTTCGCACGCCAGGCTGGCGCATGGTCGGTGTCGACCGGGGCAAGACTTTCGACCAACGTACCAATCGCGCGGTTGTGATTCAGGCGCTCTTGATTTACCGCGACGATGGTTTCGGAAGTAATGATTTCTTCGCCGACGACGCACAAACCTGGCGTCATCGCCACGGTTGAGCCGCTGCGGACGATGTAGATCGCAATGCGGCCTTGTTCGGCGCAGGCTTTCTCAATATCTTTTGGACCTGCTTCAAACGTGATGCCATGAGCACGGGCGTCGAGAATGCATGCGTACACTTCTTCGTACTGTGGATCGATCAGCATCGGTTCGCCACGCAGCAACGACAGCTTCGGATCAGCGTCGTTTTCAGCCCAGCGGCGACTTCCGCCCAACGCTTTCACTTTTGCCGCTTTAGCCTGATTCATCAACACGCAGTGACCCAAATAATCGTCCAACCCCAGCGCGCCCAGAATGCGCACGTCGGTGTTGGCTTCGATCAGGTGACTCTTCAATTCTTTCCAATTCCGCACCTTCGGCGTATCGAGCGCATCGAGCATGGTGTTATGGAAAGCGTCGTAACAGGTCAGCGATATATCGCGTTTGTGTTTTCGCAGGTACGTCGGGGTGACTTCGTGATCGGTGCCCAACAACACCGCACGCACCGGCACTGCGCCAGCACGCGGCGTGAAAGTCATTTCGGTTTGGTTGAAAACCATGCGACTTGGTTTACCTGGGCGGGTCAGGTCGAGCTGCAAATGCATGCCCAGCGACGCTTCGCTGACTTCCGAATCGGAATCATGACGGAGCACGTTGAGCATTTTTTCGACGCCGCTTTTGCCGGTATAGTCAAGCTGCACATTGCCCGAACCGTCATCGTAACGACGCATGCGTTTGAGCGCCTGCTCCACATCGTCAAGATCATGACCGAACAAATCGGCAGCGCGCATGGTGGCTTCCATGGCGTGGCCGCTTTGACGCCACAGCTGAATAAGACCCTCCTCCAACTTCACGCGACGTTTGTCATCCTTGATGATGCGGCGCATCGCGCTGACTAATTCAGGACGTAGCCATTTGAGCACCACGAGCTTTTTGAGCACGTCGTCAAAACTTCCGCCTTTTGGCGGGATAGCGACCAAAACTGGATCCGACATAAAAGGGTCTTCCTTGCGAGGAGGCACAGGTTGGAGTGATCAAACCAATCGCAAGTCCGGTTAGCGCACCTGCACGCCGCGCCGTTCCAAAGCAATTTTTATGGCCAGCCGCTCGGGGCCCATCGCCGCAATCTTTACCGCCGGCTGATTGCCTAAATTATCGTACCACCGCTGAAAATGTGCGGTTGCCGCTTGGTCATTGAGTTCATCGAGCAAAACGATCAGGCGGACCCGTTGTTGATGGTCAAGGGTATCATCGATGCGCGCGACCAGCGGAGCCGTCCAGCGTGCGGGGACGTCGGCCGCCAGTGCGGCAAAGGCACGGGCTGGCCACCACGCAGCACCTTGCCCAAGCGCGCCATCAATAAGCCGGTTCAGTGAGTCGAGCGGAATGCCTGCCATTTCAGCAGCCGTAGCGATGCGCGATGGTGCGTGGAGTTCGGCCAACAGACGATCACGCGGTTCCAACGCGGCGACCTCTGCGGCGTGATCACGCCACCATAATTCCCAGGCAACGCCAGCCGCAGCGGTGTGCCCGGTCAATCGCCGCAGCGTGCTCGCAGCCTCGTCACGCAGCAATCCATCGCGACTATGACCTGCGATCTGACAGAGCGGACCCACGGCCCGACTATCGCCATTTACGGCCAACATATGAGCCGCAATCGTCATCGCGGGTAAATCACCTGTCGTCAATATCGTCGCGAGCACCGGTGACAGACGCGGATCGCTGATCCCTCCGGTGGTGTCGATCAACGCCAAGCGTTCGGTACCGGTACGGCTGACGATGAGCTCTACCAAAGTCGGAATCGCCTCGGCATTGGTCGCCAATCGCGCAAGATTTTCGCGCATGTCACGCCGCACTAAATCATCACGGTCCCGTGCATAGCCGCACAATACGCCCAGGCCGCGCACATCGCCAAGCATGCCCAAACCACGCGCTGCCGCTTGACGAAGATGAGGATTTGGCGCGTTCAGAATATCGACGAGTCGCTCGAACGCGCCTGCGCCACGCGCTTTTCCAAGGCCCAGCGTCGCCATCTCGACCACGGCGATGTCGGAGTCTTTGCTGAGCACCAAAATTTCGCGCGTGGCGTCCTCGCCGCCGATGGAAGCCAGCACCGCAACCACGCGCATCCGCAAGCCGGGATCCTGATCTTTCGCTAATACCGTCAGATCAGGAATCACCACGGGACCGCGACGAATCAAAGCGGCCATCGCTGGCGTATGCACTTCTGGCCGACTGTCGGTCAAAGCGGCGATGTCGTTTTCCCAGGCTTTGCCATGAGCGACCGATGATTCCGGACCACGAACGGCATTGGCAATTGCCTTGGCCGTACGAATCACGTCTACACCTTCGGCTTTCGGCAGCTCTTCAGCCGACAAGCTGAGGATGGACAAACACAGGAGGATGGCGGTACGAATGGGGCGCATGGCGGCATCCTTAGGCCAACAGCACGCCTGGGAAGACCGTCCCGCGCCGCGTGCGCCGCTTGCAGCACCCAGGCCAACGCCGTATCACGCCGCCCTTCGCCAATCGCTTCTCTATTCACCAACCCATCGCCCAAATGCCCACGCGCACTGGCACGATGAAAAGGAAATTCCATGAGTGCTCAATTTGGAAGCTGGATCGGTACCAATGCTGCCGGAACCTGGACGCCACAGATTGATCCCGCGCTGGTCGATGACCCGCGTTTTCCCGGCCTTTTAGCGGCTGCCAAAGGTGGAGTATCATTTGCCGGAGCCGTCGTCCTGGTCACCGGCGCCAGCGATGCCAACAGCATCGGCTACGCCATCGCGCGCAATTTTGCTCAAGGCGGCGCCAAAGTCATCATCACCGGCAGTCGCGATCTGGCGAAAATCACCGCCACTGCTGAACAGTTGGCCGCTGAGGCAAAAGCCGGTTCGGTCTTACCAGCTCAGGTCAATCAGGGCGATTTCGCGCAGCTCGACGCCTTGCTGGAACACCTCAAAAACCAAAATCTGGCGCTGACGCACGTCTTTCCGTTTGCTGCCGTCAACCACGCACAGTTATTTGTTGGCATTAAACCAGACGATTATGCCCGCATTTTTGGCATCAATGTTTTCGGCGTCTATCACCTCTGCGCTCAACACGCACGCCGCGCACCGCGCAATGCACCGTGGTATGTGGTCGTTCCGCTGTCGCCAAACGATGGTCGCCTGCAGGGTTCCGGTCTTTACCCAGCAACGAAACAGGCGCTCATTCCGATTGTCATTCAAGGTCAGAACGAAGTTGGCGATCGTCGCAACGGACACTACCTCGGAGTCAGTATTGCCTGGACCCGCTCAGCGCTGATGAGTCAACTCGATGCCGGAGTCGCTGGAGCAAAAGCTGCCGGACTGAAAGTCTTCGAAACGCGCGATACCGCCGACGTCTGCACGTTGTGCGGAACTCCCGCCGCGCAGGCGCTCAAAGGCACCGTGGTTGACGCCGCTGGCGGCTTCGGCCGCATTGACGCGAAAGAAATGGGCAAGGTCTTCGCTGGCGGCCATTGAACGTTTCATCGACGACATCATCGCTTTCTGTCGCCTCCGCCGTAACCCGGCGGAGGCTTTTTTATGCTTTTTGACGGCGGCTTTTCTGACTGCGGGATTGAATTCTTTTTCGATTGGTAACGATACCTACCTATGAGTAGGTCAGAAGTCTGTGCGAGCAGATGACTTAGAGATATTTCATTCAAAACGTCCATGATGTAGGTAAGGACTCTCCGGAACAATCGTCTAATCTGTGACATATCAGTATTAAATTCAGCCCTTGCCTTTACCTGACTCTTTGTAAAACGTCCAAATCATCCACCGAGAGGAATCCATGAACGCTTCCAATCAATTCAGCATCCATGACGCCGCTGCCGCCAGCGGCCTTACCCCAAGCGTGATTCGCGTATGGGAAGAGCGCTACGGCTGGCCAGCTCCGAAACGCCATCGCAACGGTTACCGCGCGTTTGCTACTCACGAAATCGAAGAACTGAAGCGCGTTGCTGAGTTGGTCAAAAACGGCATGCCGATTAGCAAGATCATCGTCGATGGTTTCCCATGTTGGCCGGCAGAAGCGCACCGCCCTGCGCCGCGCCATGATGTCACCACCGCGCGCGCCCTGCCCAAACGTGCGCACAAAGAAGTTGACCGCCTGCGTGAGGATATCTGTCGTTCGCTGGAAGACCTGCACGTTGGCCACGCCTTGGAAACCATTCAGCGCGCATGTCTGGATCTTCGCCCCAGCGATGAGCTAGCCGCCGTGCTCGCTCCGGCGATGGTGGGTTTGGTGGAGGTGCGCCAACAAGGCCGTCACCTGACCCAAGAAGCGGAACTAGAACAGGCGGTCAGCGCGCGCTGCCGTCAGTTGCGCCCACGATTGACCACCACTGGAGCGGAAGTGGGCGTTGCTGCGGCAACTTCCGCAGATGAGCACTTCGCCGATTTGGTGGTTGCGCTGCTTGCCGCGCGCGGCCTTGCGGCAAAACGCACCATGCATGCGGAAGCCGACGTCATCGTCAGCGTCACCGTACCCGCCAGCCCACGTCAACGAATACACATCACTCCGCTGCCGTGTGAAGGATGCGTGCCAGTCGCGCAATTGTTGGATCCAACGTCATCGCCAGCGGCTTTGCTATCGCTCAATCGAACATCCGCGCTGGTCGGCTAAATGCGCTGAGTTATCCGCCGAAAACGTCAGTGGGCGGGGATACTATGAAAATAGTCTCCGCCCATTTTTGTTAATCACGGTGTCGCTAAAAGTCGGACCGCCGCGTGCGACTCTCTGCAGCGTGCTCTGTAGCGTGCTCTGTAGCGTGCTCTGTAGCATGCTCTGTAGCGTGCTTACTTGTCGCGTCACAGCACTGGCGAAGGTCGCCGCAGAACCAACGCGCGGGAAAATGCCGCCAGCTCACACATAGAGCCAACCACATGCACCGTCGGACCAGCGATCAAGGCCACACTCGCCGCATGTCGTCCACCCACCACCAGCGGAATACCAGCAAGATTCGCCGAAAATTCACGTACATTTTGCGCGCACAGACCAATGTCACCAACGGAGGTCAGCGACAACCACACCAATGCCGGCCGATACTTGGCGACTGCCGCCAATAACGCGGTGGTGGGAGAATTGGGGCCAAGGTTAATCGCACAATAACCGCATTCATTCAGCACAACACTCGCCATTTGACTAGGAATAAGATACGGATCAGCGGCCATCCCTCCGCCAACTGCCACCGGCGCGGTGGTTGCCGGATCGGGCTGAAACATGCGCAATTGTTCAACCATCTGAATGCAAATACAGGTCGCGTGATGCTCAATAAAAATCCCATCTACGCTGTGTTTCCACAACTCACCTAGCCGCGCCATCGCCGATCGCAGCGCCCCATCACACAACGAAGCCGCACTCGCTCCAGCCAAATACGCGGTGGTTATTAGCGAACGACAACGACTGGCATCGCCCGCCAATAACGCCTCAAATACCGCGTTTTCCAGACTATTCGTATCATCCTGGCCGTGACGACAGAGCACGCCAAAGCAAGCCGGATCTTGCACCCGGTAACCTTCAGCGCGAACAAAGCGCACCGCCTCTTGATACGGAATCCGACGATGACCACCGGCCGTGCGCTCAACCACCAAGCGACCAGAATCAACCCAACGCTTGAGCGAGCTCTCACTAACGCCAATAGCAGCAGCAAGATCTTTAGGAGAAAGAAAAGCAATCGTCATAGCTGATCCGCTCACTCTGAACGATTTCGCGCCAGCGCAACGCGATCTACGCCAACCAAAACAGCGGACTGATTGATCCGGCGTTTCCGCTCACCTTCTCAATCACTTTTGGGACGAGCCGCTGCCAGCGCGCGCACCAGTCGTTGGCGATCTGATGGTGTGTGCGCCAAAGTGACGGTTAAACGCAGGCGACACGCGCCGGCGGGGACCGTTGGCGGGCGGATTGCTGGGGCAAAATGTCCGGCGGTGCGCAGGGTTGCTGAGAGCGCTAGCGCTGCTGATTCATCGCCGACTATCAGTGGAATGATCGCGGTGCGGCCATTGGGAATGTTCCAGCCCTGGGCTTGGAGTTGTTTGCGTAGGGCGCTGGATTCTTCGACCAATTGCGCGGGTAATTCGGGGTGACGGCGGAGCAGGTCGAGCGTTGCGACAGCTGCGCCCATCGCTGCTGGCACTGGTGCGGTAGAGAAAATAAAGCTGCGTCCGCGATTCACCACCAGCTCGATGACGTCGCGATCGCCAGCCAGAAAGCCGCCTTGCGAACCTAAACTTTTCGAACAGGTGCCGACCAGGAGATCCGGAACCACGCCTAATTCCGCGCAAAGACCACGGCCAGCAGGTCCAAGAACGCCGATGGCGTGCGCTTCGTCGACCACCAACAAAGCTCCGTGTTTTTGACACAACTGATGAATGCCCACCAATGGAGCTTCATCGCCGTCCATCGAATAAACCGATTCAACGCAAACGACGCGTCGTTTCGCACCGCTGGTGCGCTCAAGTTGTTTTTCAAGATCGGCCAAATCGTTGTGGGCAAAACGTAGCAAGGTGCCGGCGGCAAGCCGCGCACCGTCGTAACTCGATGCGTGGCACATGCGGTCGAGAATGACCACGTCCTCGGCTCCAGAAGCGAGCGACACCAGTGTTGCAAGATTGGCCTGAAAGCCGGTGCTGGTTACCAGGGCTTCTTCGCGACCAAGCCAATGTGCGAGGCGTTCTTCTAAGCGACGATGACAGCGCAGCCCGCCAGCGAGCAGCCGCGCCGCGCCAGCGCCCGCGCCGTAGGTCCGCAGCGCACGGGCGGCGGCGTTCTTGACCGTGCGTCGATTGGCGGCGCCTAAATAGTCATTCGACGCCCAATTATGCAGCTTCAGGCGCTTGCCATCAGCGCAGAGCATCACCACCCGATCATCCGGCGAATCGATCACCGGCCGCTGACGTAAACGGCCAGCAGCGGCAAGATCCGCCAATTCGGTGGCAATATCTCGGCGCATATCGGCGTGCGTTGGCGGCGGCTCGTGACCCATAGTGGGACGGGTTCTAGAGCCGACCACGCGAGGCGCCACCAGCCGCCGAAAATTCATCCATTGGCTGATCCCCCTATAAGTGCACGAGCGTGCACGATAGTGCACGCTCCACACCCCCACCGCTGAGCGAATATTTACTAGATAAATCGTGGACTGATTGGAACATTTTTTCCCCTGCCCCCCTTTTGCCCAAGCCATGACTGACCAACCCGATCCAACTCAAGCGCTGCCCGATTCCCTGCCAGAGGGCAGCATCGTCACGGTCCAGCCCAATGATCCGCTGCAAAGCTGCCGCGTCTGCCGCTATGAATTCCGCGCGTCGGCCAAGCTGACTGGAAAGAAAATTCCCTGTAGCCACTGCGGCACGCTGGTCGAAATCGTTAACAGCACGACCACCGCCGTCGACCCGTTGATCGGCAAACGCATCGGTAACTGTCGTCTGACCTATCGCCTCGGCGCTGGCGGTATTGGTTTGGTGTACGCAGGCGAACAATTGTCGGTCGGGCGCAATGTGGCGATCAAAATGCTGGGGGCGAAGGCTGGGGCGAATGACATATTAGTGCAGCGCTTTCAGCGTGAATCCAAGCTCTGCGCGCAAATCAACCATCCGAATGTCGTGCATGTCTACGACTGCGGCTATGACCGTGGCGTGCATTACCAACTGATGGAATTGGTCGATGGTGGAACGCTGGCGAATTTGATCGAAACGCAGGTGCGTTTGCCGTGGCGTGACGCAGCGGATCTTGCGCTGCAAATCACCCGCGCGCTCGAATACATTCACAGCCAAGAGATCATTCATCGCGATATCAAACCGGCGAATATTCTGATCACGGTCGAAAATGGCCGACGCATCGCCAAGCTCGCTGACCTGGGACTGGCCAAACAACTGGACGCAGAACAAGAACAGATGGGCCTGACTCTTGAAGGCAAACCGCTGGGATCGCCGTCGTACATGCCGCCTGAGCAAGTGCGCAACGCCAAAGACGCCACCCGTGCGTCTGATATTTATGGCGTCGGCGCGACGTTTTATTCCGCACTCACTGGCCAGCGACCATTTGACGGAAAATCTTCGTACGAAGTCATGGCGAATGTCCTGACTAAAGAAGTCGTGCCGCCGAAAACCAAAGTTCCTGAACTGCCGCAAGCGCTCAACGATTTGATGATGCGCTGCTTGTCGAAAGATCCCAGCAAGCGGCCACAAAAAGCGGAAGAGTTAGCGGGTGAATTGGAACGTCTGTTGAGTGACGAGGGCGGGCCAGCACCGGTAAAAGCGCATAGCCCTGCGAGCAGCGCGTGGAAACGGCCGAAAACTGAGCTGTCGGAAATGACACCGCCAACCCTGCCGAACCGCGTCAGCCCCGATGGACGACGGGTGAGCACGGACAAAATCACCCGCTCAGCGAC
>JANMYZ010000128.1:0-3944 GCA_031382605.1 Planctomycetota bacterium
GATAACCTCGTTTTTAGGAGGGCGGGACTCTAGATGAACTGATAGATGGGGCAAGGTGGTGCGAGCCTTCGGCAGCCTTTCGGCAGTCTTTCGGCGGTCTTTGTCGTTTGGTCGTTTCGTCGGCACGTTCGTGACTCCGTCTCCTTTTGGCGCTTGGGCAAAGACGTGGTTGGCATTTTCATCCCGCGGCCTTTGATCAGCGTGCATAATCATAGGAGGTTGTGATGATTCGTGGGCTACTCGTGTTGATAATGTTTTTTTCCTTCCTGCTTTTTTCTGGTGAGGCACCAGCGGCGAACGCCGACGGCAAGGTGCTCTTTAAGGGCAAATGGGTAACCCAGGAATTTAAGGCGAAGTCTGAGCAAGGCTTAGTGCTGCACAAAGGCACCTGGATGCCAGAGGCGGATAAGTACAAGGCGATGGGGTATGTGAAAAATCTGGGCACTTGGATTTCGCCGCAGCGCCTAAGGACCATTCAGAAACAGCAGGCAGAGGCTCGTGAGCAAATCAAGTTTCGCAGCGATTGGAAAAATGCTTGGGTTTATAAAACCGAGCCGGGTCACTTTAGTATTGTCAGTAACGTTTCGCCTGAATTAGTCGGCAGTATCGGCGTGGCCATGGAGCAATGTTATAGTGAATTGGCGAAGGTCTTTGGCGCCAAGACCAACCTCAAAAATATCAAGGTCGAAGTCTACGCGACGCAAGAACAGTTCATGAAGTATTCTGGTGAAGCCGGCCTTGCGATGAGTAGTAACGTTCTTGGTTATTTTTGGTATCGTGGTCAAGAAATGGGGATCCGCTGTTTTTACGCCGGTTCACCAGAGCAGACGATGAGCACGTTGTTTCATGAATGCACACATCTGGTGATTCATTCCGTTTGCGAAAGAGTGCCGACCTGGGCTAACGAAGGCTTAGCAGTGTTCTTTGAAAGCGCAAAGCGCGATGATAAAAGCATGAAGCTGGAAACCATTCCGTTCAATCGTTTGTGGCAATTGAAGAGCATGCTGAAAGAAGGCGAATTGTCGTTGGACAAGCTTTGCCAGCTCAGTGGAGCAAATGAATACAGCGGAGAATATTATCCCCAAGGTTGGGCGTTGATCTACTTCATGCTCTACGCCGAAAAGGGGAAATACCGCAAGCCATTTGAGAATTTTTATAGCGGACTGAGTAGCAAGAAATGGGACGGAGATAACATGGGCGTGTTCAAAAAATACTTTGGCCGTGAACCGCAGGCATTTTATCCCGATTGGAAAGCCTACGTGATGGCGATTGAACCACGTACGGCGGATGAATTCATCAGTGCCTCGATCACCGCGTACACCGATTGGCCGGATTTCGAAGCCGCGCAGACGTATGCGACCAAGGCGCTGGAGTTGACCAAAGGGAAAAATGAGCAGGCCTTGTTGTGCAATGCGCGACTATATTTGACCTTGGGTCGTTGGATGAGCCAGCCGGAGGAAAAAGCTGAGCATTACGCCAAGTCAGTGGGCTTTTTTGAACAGGTCTTCCCGCCAGTGGACGAAAATGCGAAAAAGCCCGCCAAGAGTAAAAAGATCACCACCGCCTTTGCTGCCGATCGCTTAGATTTTGCACGAGCGTGCGTTGGTGCAGCGCGTTATGAACAGGCTCAGAATCTGGTCGAAGAAGTTCTCTCGACTAAGGAATTTCGCTTTAATCCGCAAGCCTACAGCATGCTGGCTTACATTGCGATCATGGCCGAGGATCCGGCTTACCATTCATTGGAAGTGGCCAAAGAAAACGCTGTCATGGCTGAAGACCTTGGAGCCGATCAGGAAAATAAATACGTCCAGGCGTTGATCGCGTTGGAAGAGGGCAACAAAAGTTTAGCGTTGAAGTTCTTGAATGAAGCGGCGTCGCGCGACCAGTTCAGCTTTGGCGGCCAATTTTTTCGCCGTGAGGCTTTGCATCTGACCATGCCAAAACACAAGGTGACGACGGTCGAAGAGGTCGAATAAGTCGAATAAGCACCGATCCTTTCCATGCAGCGGTGCGGGTTCGTCATCAATCGGTGGTAAGCCGTGGCCGTGGCGGTACGTCATCTCCCCATGTCCACGATCCATCGCCTTGCTTTGCTCATTCTTCTTCCGCTCTTGGCCCTGACGGCTGCTGAGCCTTTAGCAACGTTCGAAAAAAATAGCGTGGAGGTGGTCCTCTCGGTGGAGGCCGGCGCTGTACCTGGAAAAGCGACGTTGGTCGGGCTGTTCACGCCTAAGCCGAACAAAGACCCGCTGCATCTGTACAGCATTCATTTGACGGGAACGGTGGGTGCTGCCACCAAAATGGTAATCCGTCCGGGTCAAGCAGTTGAAAGTGCAGGACCTTTAACGGCCCAACCTGCGCCACACGATCATGACGGCCAGTCAATTTATCCTGACGGTCCGGTTAGCGTTCGGCTACCGATACTGGTTCCAACCACCGTTGATGGCGCTCCTGTGGAAACCACGGTGTTGGTGTCATACATGGCGTGCACAGCTCAGAATTGTTTAATCCCAGTGTTTGATCACCCGATGAAGGTGAAAATTCCGACCAGCAAAGGTGCCGCGCCTGCTGCGCAAGCGACCGCTGGCGTTGATGCTGATACGGTACGAAAGATCGTTCAGGGCGCGTTGGTCGTTCAGAAAGACGAACTCGTTCCGGAAATTCGTCGAATTGTGGCCAGTGAAATGACACGACTGCATGACGAATCGGCCAGCGCTGTGCGCTGGAACCATCCGACCTCGGTTAGCGATATCGAACGCTTGATCGCGCAGGCCAAGCAGGAAAAGAAAGCGGCTTTGCTCGACTTCACTGGTCCATCATGTGTGAATTGTCAGCTGATGGACAAAACGGTTTTCCGTCTTCCCGTGGTGGCCGCGGCATGGAATCGTGGTGTACCGATTTCGATTAATACCGATCCCGATCCGCATGTCAGCGATGACCTGTCAGCGTGGCAACAGAAGCGTTTTGAAACGCAAAATCGTCCCCTGTATGTGCGTATCGATCCTGAGGGAAAAGAATCACGTTGGAGTGAAGTATTTTCGCCAAGCGATCGCGTAACGTTAGAAAAATTCGTTGCCTTTACCAACGGTGGGGAGGGCAGTGACGTTGGCAGTGGTGATGGCATCGGTCAGTTTTTGTTGCTCGCGATCATCGGTGGCTTGTTCACCTTGGTGATGCCGTGTACCTATCCGATGATTCCATTTACCATGACGTTCTTCGCTAAACAGGCGGCAGCTGGCGTGCGTTTGTTACCGCTCGCGGCGTTCTACGCCTTTGGAATCATCGCCTGTTTCGTTGGACTTGGCGTGCTGATCACCGGCGTCTTTGGTTCGACTTTGTCTAATCTGGCGGGGCATCCGGTGACCAACTTAGTCATCGCGCTGCTGTTCATTGTGCTCGGTCTTGGCTTGTTGGGTGCCTTTCTTATTCGGCTGCCGAGTTCCATCGAAAATAGTCTTGGTGGTGGCCGCGGTGGTTATCTCGGCGCATTGATCATGGGCCTGACGTTTGCCGTGACCGCGTTTAGTTGCACCGCGCCATTTGCTGGTGCCGTGCTATCGCAAGCGGTCGTGACGAATTCGTGGGGCCGCGCAGTGATCGGCATGGCGGTTTACGCGTCAGCGATTGCGCTTCCATTTTTCATTCTAGCCATGAGCCCTGGTCTGCTCAAAAAGATCCCACGCGCTGGCGCTTGGATGAACGAATTCAAAGTGGTCGGCGGTTTGGTTGAAATCGCCGCAGCGCTCAAATTTCTCGCCATTTGTGATGCCACCTGGGAGTGGGGCATCATCGGTCGCAGTTTCACCTTGGCGAGCTGGTCAGCAGTGTCGTTGGTGATCGCGGTGTATGTGTTGGGTAAATTACGCTTCAACGGCGATTCGGAAGTTGCCCAGGTCGGCGTAAGTCGATTGATGATCGCGTTGGCGTTTCTCGCCCTGGGCATC
>JANMYZ010000144.1:0-6606 GCA_031382605.1 Planctomycetota bacterium
AACTTGGTGACTTCATATGCCAAGACGGCTTTTGCATCGTTGATACGTTGATCTTTGTGTTCGGTCAGGCGCTTGACTTCATCCATTGGCAGGGTGGTGAAGAAGCCTAAAAACTTGGCGACATCGACGTCGCTGACATTGCGCCAGAATTGAAAGAATTCGTAAACTGGCGTGCGCTCGGCTGACAGCCAGATGTTGCCTTTCTCTGACTTGCCGAATTTCCCGCCGTCGCTTTTGGTCACTAACGGAAAGGTTAATCCCGCGAGGTCGGCGTCGGCGGTGCGGCGGCCAAGTTCGATGCCCATGACAATATTGCCCCACTGATCTTGTCCGCCCATTTGCAGGGAGCAGCCGTGGGTGCGGTAAAGATGCGCGAAATCGTAGGCTTGCATGACCATGTAATTGAATTCGAGAAACGTGATGCCGCCGCCTTCCATGCGGCCTTTGACCGAATCCATGGTCAGCATGCGGTTGACGCTAAAATGTGGACCGACGGCGCGCAGCATGTCGATCCAGTTGAGGCTGCTGAGCCAGTCCGCGTTATTTACTAATTTGGCGCCGGTATTGCTGTCGTCAAAACGCACCACGCGACCGATTTGCTTGGCGATCGCCTGCGCGTTGTGATCAATGTCCTCGCGCGTCAGCATTTGCCGCATTGCGGTTTTTCCTGAGGGATCGCCAACCAACGCGGTGGCGCCTCCAACCACCACTAGCGGTCGATGGCCGCAGCGCTGCATCCACATCAGGCCCATGATCGGAACTAATGAGCCGACGTGCAGGCTGTCAGCGGTGGGATCAAAACCAATGTACGCGGTGACCGGAGATTCTAGGCGTTTGCGCATGTCCGCGTCGGTGGACTGCGCCACAAAACCACGGCTGAAGAGAAGGTCGTAAAGATTTTCGTTCATGAGGCGCGCAAACGTAGCGTCGGCGCGGACGAGACCAGAGGGCGCCGCGTGGCGTTTCCGCTGCGGTCATCTGCTGCGTTTGCGTCCGGGCACGATCAATGGCATGAGTGAATGCGCGAGCAGCATGCCCACCGCCAACGCGGTGGCGGTGAGGATCATTTCGGTGGTGGTTTTGATGCCGGCTAAAAAATCTTGTTGGATGAGCGCGTCAAGCCCACGGAATCCGACGCTGCCTGGGACCAGGGTCAGCAGTCCAGGAATTTGAAATAACAGGGCCGATTTACCGCATAAGCGTTGATAGAGATAACCGCCGCTGGTGACGACCATGGCGGCGATCAACGCGCCGCCGATGGGACCTAAGACGGCGTTCGCGGGTTGCACGACTGCCCAGGCAACCAAGGCGGCGCAGGCGGCAATGACTCCGGCGCGCAGCGGTGCTTGCAGCACGCCGATCAGGGACAGACCCAGGCCAGCGACGCTCAGCCACACGACGATTTCAGGAACGGGGGTGACCGTGCCAAGCAACGGCGTGGGCCACACTAAGTGACCGAGGTGGGTGCCAACGGCGACGCCGGCGCCCATCATCACCATCAGCATAAACGCGCCGGCTAAACGGCCGGAACCAGCGAGCAAGTTCTGGGTCGCCAATTCACTCATGGCAATGGTCAACGTGAAACCGGGCAACAGCAGGACGATGCCGGACAACACGGTGATGAATGGCGATTGCGGCGGAAACCACGCACTTAATAAATGCGCGAGCAATGCAGCGCCTACACATAACAGGAACGGCGCTACCGGGCCAAGCTGAGTTCGTCGTGCACACCAGGTCAGTGCCAACACAAACAGCACGCCCAGCACACCGCCGCATGCCATGTTTAAATAATTACCTTTAAACAACGCGGCGACCGAGGCCGACAACAGCCCGACAAACAACGCGAGTGGCATCCCACGCCACGGCGGCGGTTCGATGAGAATTTCTTGCAGCCGACGTTCCGCCTCGTCGAACATCTCTGGCCCGGAAAACTGCGCGACCAACGTTTCGAGCGCCATCAGGCGCGTCAGATTATAATCGGATAACGGTAACCGTCGCATTTGAATGTGTTGTTGCCCGTTCTCGACATCGACCGCAATGGTCAACATGGTCGGCAAAGCGAACCCATGCACCGACAAGCCCAAGGCACGTCCTAATTCAACCACATGATGTTCAAGATCATGTGCCGGCGCTCCGCTGGCGTGCAAAGCTTCCGCCATTTCTCGGAGAAACTGCTCATAGCGTGCGGGTATGGTCATGAGGATTTTACGCTAACCCATGCGCTGTGGTTGGAAAGCCCATCCAGAATCCCCTCATCCTTCCAAATAATAATCGCCGCTGACTTCTTTCACCCGTTTATCCCACTTGGCCAAAAATTGTTCTTTGGTCGCGGCAAACAGCGGGCTTATTTCAATGCATGAGGTTGGCGGCAAGGTGACTTTCACTCCCGCTGCGCGCAGCCATCCCGCGTATTGTGCGCTGGCCAGGGCGATGGCGGTGGCGGGGCTGTCGAGGTTGGCTTTGCCGGCGGTTTCATTGGTATTTTTAACCGGTGCAAATTCGGCGTCGCGGTCGATGGCCATACCGATGCTGATTTTCGCCTCGGGGATAAGATCGAAAATAAAGCGTTCGCTCTTCCATCCTTTGACTTCCCTGATGCTCCCATTCGACCACGCTTTGAGCGGTTTGCTGCTGCGATGCAGCGGGATTTTGTAGCCTTGGGCATCAAGGCGGGCGAGAAAATCGATGCTCCAACAATGCATCGCTGGCGAACCCCAACGATAGATCACTTCGCCTTGCACGTTCTTGCTGCGCGCCTGTTCGGGAGTGACCTCGGTATATTCGATGATGCGGTCGCTGGCACCGACGCGAACTAAGTGTCCGACTTTTTCGTCGGGGTGAGCTTTTTCTAATACCTTGGTGATGACGTCAGTTTTCTCCATGACCGCCAAGCCTACCAGTTCAGCGTCATCGACTGGTACCAGGATGTTGTCGACTTGAATGTAGACTAAATGTTTGACGCCTTCGGCGCTGAGGCGTGCGAGATTGCCGGATTTTACTAGCGCGGTGAAACAGCCGCCGTGGCCATCTGGATTTTCCAGCAATTTTCCTGGCGCGGCCAACAGTGCGCGGCCTTGTTGGTCGAGGCTCGGCACGGTGCCCTGAGAAAAAAAACGCACCTGTTGTTCGTCGAGCCCAAACCAACCGTTGGCCTGGAAAAATTCACGGGTTTCTTCATCGGTCATCGGGCTGGTCATGACCAAGAACGGCACCGCGCGACCGCTGCGGCGCGATAACGACAAGATTTTTTCTGCTTGGAGTTGGTAAATACTTTTGCCCGAATGCGGCGCGACCTGAAAACACCCTTTCGGCGCGCTTGATCCCAGACGGGTGCCTTGGCCGCCAGCAACCATCAACACGCCCACCTGGCCTGCGCGATAGGCGGCTTCGCCAGCACTGGTGAATTCCGCGCGACGACGTGCGCGTTCGTCCATCGTTACCACTCGGCTTGAACCAACGTCGCCCATCGACGGTGGCTCAGCGTGATGGGTCATTTCCTCCCAGTCGATTTCGGCCAGTCGGCGCAGGTACGCATCACGCGCTGGTGCGGCTAACGCGGCGACCTCTGCCAATAAGTGCTCTTGCTGATGACGAGTGAGAAGATCGGCGATCGTAAATGGGTCGAACATCGGGTTTTCCTACGAGGTTGCGGCAGGGTGGGCGACGTTCGGGATGGTCAAGGCGTGAGCGAACGCGGTGCCTGCGGCAGTTAACGAAACAACAAAACCACCGTGGTGCTCCACGGTGGTTCGTCAGTTGTACTGGCGAAGGTCGGTTCAGGTCGCGGCGGGCGCGACGGGAGTCGCGATCACATCAACAAAGCGGTTACGATAAACCACTTTGCCATCAAGCAGCGCAAACAGGGTGAAGTCGCGACCAAGGCCGACTCCGCGACCTGGCTTGAACTTGCTGCCGCACTGGCGAAGGATGATGTTGCCGGTGGTGACCGCTTGGCCGCCCCAGCATTTGATGCCACGGCGTTGAGCGTTGGAGTCGCGACCATTACAGGTCGAGCCGGTACCCATTTTATGAGCCATATAAACCTCGCTAAGACGTACGGTGAAGGCGTGATACTGAAGGGGCGGCAAGCTAGCGGGACCAGGAACCTTGGCAAGAGGCTTTGGAGCGGGGTTTGAAATTGTGCTTTTTTGCCGACCTGTGGCCGACCTGTGGCCGACCTGTGACTCGAAGTTTGATCGGGATTTGCTGCGCTTTACTTGGTGATTCGCTTGCTCTGGCTTGTCCGCCAAGAAATCGCCGGGGTCTCGTCTTTAACCAATTTTCTCCCCCGTGCCGACGAGTCTTTTCGGACAACCTGCCCCAGGTACCACATTGGTTCTATCTCGCGTTGCGCTATACGTTCCCGCTCAATGCATGGGATGGTGAGTATGGGACGCCCCGCACGGGTTATCATCGCGCTGCTTTTACTCGCAGTCGCTGGATTTTTGGTGCTGTCATTCGTGACGTATGCGCACAACCAAGTCGCTGGAACTGGCGGTGAAGGGCATAATTTATTTGGCAATGTGGGCGCTTGGATTGCCCTGGGGTTTATTCAAATGTGGGGATTGGTGGCGTTTTTCGTGCCTTTTTTATTGGTTGGCTACGCCGTCGCGATCTGGCGTGAGGCGGAGCTGGAAAACCTCGGTCGTCGACTGACCGGAGCGGCGCTGTTGGTTCCCGCCATGTGTGGCCTGGTCCACCTCTTGCCGCTTAATCGCACTTTCGACTGGTTGCTGATTCGCTGGGATCATTTTCAGTTTGGTGGTTTGGGTGGCAGCCTTGGCGGCTTTCTTTGCGCGCATGCTAGTCCTCATGATCAGGCCACCACGGGTGTGCTGGTTCGCCATCTTGAGGTGTGGGGTGCCGCCGGAGTGTTGATCGGTTTGGGTTCGCTGGCGCTGTTGCTGATGAACATGGGCCTGTGGCAGTTGGCCAAACGTTCATGGCGAGCGGTGCAAACCTGGAAGCAAGCGCCGGCGTTGGAAATGCCAGAGCGTCCAGGTCGCGTCAAACCGGCGTTTGATCCCAATGCTAGAATTCAACCGCTGAAAGGCCGGGCGACGACTGACATTCAAGAAGTCACTAAACGCATTGCCCAAAATGAGTCTGCTCTGCCGCACGACGCTGAAGAGTTGTTAGATAAAATTCGTTTACAAAAACAAGCGCTCGGACGCCGCACTTCAGCGGGTCAGGCCATCGTGCCATTTCAACTGACGCCGACGGTTGCTCAACCGACAGCTGAGCCCATCGCGACGCCGACGGCACCCGGAGTTGCGGTAAAAGTCGAGCCTGACGAATCAACCGACGGCGCGGATTCGCCTGAAGATGTGGCGGCATCCGTCGCGCCATCGGTCCCCAAGCCGCCAAAGAAACCCAAGCCGCGCGAGCGAACGTCGAACGATCCTAACGCTTACGTGCTGCCACCGGTCGACTTGCTCGACGACATGCCAGAAAAACGTTCGGCGGAACATGAGGCAGAAAAAAGTCAGATTTCCCGCGCGATTGAGGAAGTCTTTTCCCACTTCGATGTTGCCGTGCAGGTGGTCAATGCCACGCGTGGTCCGGTGGTGACGCAGTACGAAATTCGCTTGCTCGATCAGGCGATGCGCGTGCAAAAAGTTGAAGGCTACGAAAAAGATTTGGCCATGAAGCTTGCCACCGAAGGCATTCGTATCGTCGCCCCCCTGCCGAACAAAACCACCATCGGCGTCGAAGTGCCGAATCGCGTCAAAGAAGCGGTGGTGATGCGCGATTTGGTCGAAGAAATCGATCCATCAACCATGGCGTTGCCGATCGTGCTGGGCCGCGACGTGGTAGGTCGACCAATGCTAGGCGATCTGGCAAAAATGCCGCATTTGCTTGTCGCTGGTGCCACCGGCATGGGCAAGTCGGTGTGTATGAATGCGATGATCTGTTCCATCCTGCTGTTTAAATCGCCAGATGAAGTGAAGTTCATCATGATCGATCCGAAGATGGTCGAACTGGCGGGCTACGAAGACATTCCGCATTTGCTGGCTCCACCGATTACCGAAATGACCAAAGCCCACGCGGCATTGGAATGGGCCTGTCGGACGATGGATGAACGCTATGAAGCGCTGCGCCAGACCGGCGTGCGCGATATTAAAACCTACAACGAATTGAGCGAAGACGAGATGCGCTTCCGCTTGGCGAAGCGCGAACTCAAGCTCGAAGACATTCCCACCGGCGGCGCGAAAATGCCGTACATCGTCGTGTTGGTCGACGAATACGCCGATTTGATGATGGTGAATAAAGAAGTCGAAAAATCGATTGTTCGCCTTGCTGCTAAATCGCGGGCGTGCGGCATCCATGTAATTTTGACCACGCAGCGTCCGTCGGCTGACGTGGTTACTGGTTTGATCAAATCGAACTTGCCCTCACGCATTTGTTTCCGCGTGGTTGATAAGAACAACTCACGCGTGGTGCTGGACGTCAGTGGCGCGGAAAATCTGCTCGGTAAAGGTGACTTGTTGTTCTTGCAACCCGGCACCAGCGCGCCGATACGCGGGCAAGGCGTGTGGCTGAAGGATTCTGAAATCAGCGCCATCATCGAACACGCCAAAGCTCAGGGGCGTCCGACCTATAACG
>JANMYZ010000192.1:0-11760 GCA_031382605.1 Planctomycetota bacterium
CTTGGTGAACGAACTGAACACCAGCGCGCGATGGCCTTCGCTGATCAGTTCTTTCACCAGGTCCATGAACAATTCGACCTTCGCACTGTCGATTTCTGGCGCACCGATAAGCGCAGGCGCACACGCGGCCTGACGCAGACGCGTGATGGCGGCAAGAATCGAAACGCGTGAACGTTCCAATCCCTTGGAACCCAGCAGGTCCATAACGCCAACGCGTTCTTTTTCCAACAGTTCGCGATAGAAACGTTCCTGGTCATCCGACATCTGTGCATGCAGCAAGATTTCGGTTTTAGGCGGAAGCTCGGTGGCCACTTCGCTCTTGATACGACGCAACACGAACGGCGCGACGCGATCGCGGAGGCGGTTGATCGCCTCGGGATCGTCTTGCAAGGTTTCCTTGAGGGTCTTGCGACGACCGAGGAATCCCGGCATCAAGAAGTGGAAGATCGGCCATAGATCTTCGGCGCAGTTTTGCACCGGCGTACCCGACAAACACATGCGGCGACGAGCAGCAAGTTTGAGCGCAGCGCGCGTGGTCTTCGCCTCAGGATTACGAATAACGTGCGCTTCGTCGAGAATCACCGTGCTGTATTCAATCGAAGACAGCAATTTGATGTCGCGCTGCAGAATGTTGTAGCTGGTCAGCAACAAGCCTTTTTTCGGCAGACGTTCGGTCGACTTCACGCGGTCGAGGCCAAGGTGCGTGTGTACGGGAACATCCGGGCAGAATTTTTTACATTCGTCGACCCAGTTGTCGACCACCGAACGCGGCGCGACGACCAAGTGAACGCCCGGATCTTCGCGATGCCGATGCAAGACGAAGGTAATCGACTGCACGGTTTTACCCAAACCCATGTCGTCGGCGAGTACGCCGCCAAGGCCGCGATTGCTGAGGAATACCATCCAGTCGAAACCGGCATGCTGATATTCACGCAGCGTGGCGTTGAGGCCCTTTGGCAATTCAACGTGTGGAATCGACGCGCCACCTTTCGCCAAACTGGCGAGGTCGAGCGTGTCTGTGTCGAGTTCCATCTTGCCGCCGGCTTCGGCCAACGAGACCGCCATGGCAGCGGCGTGACGTGGAACGCGGACTTTACCGTTGTGTTCTTTCAGTCCGCCGAATTCCGACAAGGTGCGGTAACGGTTCAACCATTCATCGTTGATGCGCGCACGCAGGCCGTCTTTGAACACCATGACGTTTTGGCCACGGGCAGCGTTCTTGAGCAATTCTTTGATCGGCACCAAGCGACCGTCGACCAACGCTTCGATTTCCAGTTCCAAATAATCGTCGTGGGCGACAACTTTGGCGGTGGTGACGATGTCGGTTGGCGGACGTCCACGGTGCAGGCGCTCTTGGCCACGGATTTCCCAGCCTTGCAGATTCGGAATGACTTGGGCCAGAAAACGATCAGCAGCGTCACCGTCCGCAACGAAACCAAACGCGCCGCGTCGTTGAACCAGCGCGCCGCGTTTGATGAATTCATTGCAGCGTTGCAGTTCAAGATCGCGATCACGTTCGCATTTGAGGATGTTGCCGTTTTTATCTTCGGCGACGATCAGACCAATGCGCTCCAGCGGATCGATTTCTGGTAAATCATCGTGATAACGGAATTTGACGTTTCCGCACAGACGCGAATCGACTTCGTACATTTCCAGAATCGGCTGTGGACGGCCACGCACTTGTTTAGCGCGATCAGCTTGCGGCGGAACTTGACCAGCATGCGCCAGCACGCTGCGCCACGGATCGCGCACTAACCATTCTTTCGGCACCATGATGGGGCCATGCATTAACGGATCGAGGTGTTCCGCTGGGCCGGTCCATTCCAAGGGAATGATGCGACCACGGAAAACAATGTTCGGACCAGGGATCAGCCACACGTTCGCGACGGCGGCGCCACCGACTTCCAGATACAGACGAACTTTTTCGCCTTTATCTTCCATCATTAAACGTGGGCTGCGCGGGCTGCCCTCAATGACGCACGGATAGGTTTGGTGATCGATGATCATCAAGGGTGGTGGATGAACGCCGCGCACTTGCGTCAATGCGCGTTGGATCGAATCCATTTCGTGCAGCGGTTCGCTGCGCACACCCGAAGAGCCTTCGACCACCAGCGTGCGCGTGCGCTTGCAACCCGGTAACACTCGGCTGAGGGTCAGAATGACTTGACCAGTGCCCTTCGGTGTGGACGGGCGGCCAGCGTCAGATGAGGACGTAGATAAGGCAGGACCAGGCATGGCCAATTCCGTTGCTAACTTTTCCGACGGTGGGCGGGTCGACTCACTTGAGAAGCCTCAGCGAGGCTTCTGCGGGGTCTCCCAGGTACGGCCCCGTCGGGGGTGGAGGGCGCACGCTAACCGCTAAATCACCGCCGCAAGAAGGGAATAGGACGATCTCTAACGCAGCGTTTGCGGCAGGGTCAACCAAGTGCAGATAAAAGCTGCTGCGAATGACGGTTGTGACCGAAACGGCAAGCTCACAGGTGAGGGGGTTGCCAAGCCGATCGCTGCTGCAAGGTCCGCTCCATGTTACCGTATCAGGCCAGCACGGTCGCCGAAGCGCTCCACTCCATTCTTGATCAAGCGGCCGTCAGCCGTGGTCGCGCGACCTTGGCCATCCCAGGCGGACGCTCTCCTGGGCCGGTGTTGACCGCGCTCGCAGGATTATGTGAGCCATACCTGCGCGAACGCCTGCATTTATTGTGGTTAGATGAGCGCGCCGTGCCGCTTGATCACGCCGATCGGAACGATGCTCCGACGTTGGCAGCGTGGCAGGCCGGCGGCGCGCTTCCTGCTTTTGTCTATCCGATGCCGGCGGAACGCAGCGATTTAGAGGCAGCAGCGGCGGATTACGCCGCGCAATTGGCGCACGCGACGGGCGGGAGCCGGGCTTTGGACGCCTGTTTAATCGGCATTGGTGAAGACGGCCACCTCGCCAGTTTGTTTCCCGATCATGCGGGACTGAAGGAATTGGCCGACGTTTTCGTGATTGAGGACAGTCCCAAGCCGCCGTCACGACGGCTATCGCTGTCTTTGCCGATTTTACATCGAGCCGCTCATTGCTTGGTGATCGCCTTGGGCGCGGCCAAAGGTCACATTGCGGTACGCGCTCAACGTGGGCCAGATCCAGCGATTCCCGTCAGTTTATTGCCACGCGAACGGACGGTGTGGTATGTGGATGACGCTGCGGCTGCAGCCATGCGTTGAGAATTCGCAAGCGTGCGAGCCGTGAGGCCGCCACGCCAAGCCCTGAGGGCTGGCTGTGTTTGCAACACCGCCATCCGCTAATGGAGGGCAGCCTTGCTGCTGACAAACCGTCACCTTCAATACCCACCCGGTCTATCCAAACCTTTTGTCCTCTGTTTGTTGCCCTCTATTTTGCCCCGGAGCTCTGCCATGTTCCTGATCCGCGCGTCTGTCCTGTCCATTATGTTGGTACCTGCCCTCACGCTCTTTGCTGCGGAAAAAGACTATCCTGGCACCACGAAGTCGAACCCGCCGCCGGTAACCGTCAGCGGTTTGTACCTCATCGATAAATCGATTCCGGCTTATGGCGCAGTGAATCAGGTCCCGCATTTCACGGAAAGTCGTGCGAATGCCTTGTACTTGGAAATTCATCAAGTGCTGGCTGACGTTGAAGTCGAAGCGATGACCGGTGCGGTTGCTTCGGTGATTGATGAGGCGAAAAATAAGAAAAAAGATCAGCCCATCGTAGCTGTTGGCGACGCGCGTTTGCTCGATTTGGTCAAGCGTTTGACGGAATTAGAGGCGAAGATTTCGTACCGCACCTACTTGGAACAGTGGCATATCGATACCAGTTACGCTGACCTTGCTCGGGCGGCAGAAATGATGACTTTTAGTGGTCGAATTGGCGCGGAGACGGCGCAGAAAATCCACGAGTCCAAACCGAAAGCTCAACCCGCCGTCGAACCAGCCGCTGTGCAAAAAGTGGTAAAACCAGCGGCTTCCGTGGTTGTTCCGAAGGCACCAGCCGTGGTTCCTAAGGCTCCTGCGGTTGTCATTCCAGAAGTCCCAGCTGTTGAAGTCCCTGCGGCTCCAGAAGCTCCAGCTGTCGAAGTCCCTGCGGCTTCTGAGGCAGCCGCTGTTCCTGAGGCTGCGGAAGCTCCTGCTGCGGAAGCTCCTGAATTGACTCCTGCTGAGCCACCTGCCGAACAGTAAGTCACCGATCAGAAGATCCTCCGCATGACAACGCCGTTTCTTTTGTCCTCCGATACTACTTTAAAGCGCTTCTGCGTTGGTCGCTCACGAGCCCCAACGGGGCGGCCAAACAACAGCCCAGGGCAACGCCCTGGGAAACGTTGACCGATGGGTGACGAAGCCCTGCAAGGGCGGCCAAACCACGGTCGATTCGGTCGCCCTTTCAGGGCTTTAACGACAAATGGCAGCCAACCCAGGGCGTTGCCCTAGGCTATCTTCGGCCGCCCCGTTAGGGCTCTCGCAATGACTCCACCTTGGGTCGTTGAGCGCATGAGAGACGTAAGTCACCGGTCCGAAGATCCTCCGCGTGAGCGCCTGAACGTGTAGGAAGGTCCGCTTCGTAGCGGTATTCTTTTTTGCGCAATTCCCTAGCCTGCGCCCCCGTTATGGCACGAATCGTCGTTGGTATGAGTGGTGGTGTTGACTCTAGCCTGAGCGCTGCGCTGTTGCGCGAGCAGGGTCACGAAGTCGTTGGGGTTACCATGCAATTGTGGCCCTGCGCTGAACAGGACGGCGGCTTTACGCGCGAAGATTCGTGCTGCTCTCCAACCGAAACCATCGATGCACGCGCGGTGGCTCAGGGCACCGGCATTCGTCATTATGTGGTCGATATGGTTGATGGCTTTCGTCGCGGAGTCGTTGATGGATTTGTCGCGGCGTACGCGGCTGGCCAAACGCCGAATCCCTGCGTGCGCTGTAATGAGAAAATTAAATTCGGTTCATTATGGGAACACGCTCAGCGCCTGGGCGCCGAACAAGTTGCCACCGGACATTATGCCCGAGTAACGCGCGCCTTCGATCGCTACGTCCTGCGCACCGCCGTCGATCGCGTCAAAGATCAGACCTATTTTCTGTTTAGTTTGACCCAGGAACAACTCGCCGCCGCGCATTTCCCGGTTGGCGGATTAACCAAAGACGAGGTTCGCGCGGCCTCGCGTGCTCGTGGCATCGCCACCGCTGACAAACAAGAATCGCAGGACATTTGTTTTATCGGCAATGAAGGCATTGCCGGTTTTTTACGCGAACGTGTTCCGGAAGCATTTCAGCCAGGTCCAATCGTTCATGTCGACGGTCAGCACTTGGGCGAACATCAGGGATTGGCAGCTTATACGCTTGGTCAGCGCAAGGGACTTGGCGTAGCGTGGCATGACCCGCTGTTCGTGGTGCGACTTGATCATGCGAATAACACCGTGGTTTTAGGCCCACGCGATGATTTGTTCGTCGACGAATTGCCGCTCACCGATTGCACCTGGCACCTTGGCGATCTGCCGAGCGAAGGCCTGCCATGCAGCGTGCGCATGCGTCATCGTGGACGGCTCGTGCCTGCACGAATCGTTGTGCGTGCTGGAAATGGCCAAGGCGGATTGCCCAATGCCACCGTGCATTTTGCTGAGCCACAACAGCGCATTAATGCTGGCCAAGCCTGCGTCGCCTACGACGACCGCGAAGAACTCTGCCTAGGCGGCGGCTGGATTGCGCATGCCGACAAAGCCTTGGTGCATTGAAGTTGGTGCACTGAGATGGGTGCACTGAAGCAAGTGCGCTTAGCCCCCAACGGAGGCGATGCTTCCACGAACGTAAAATGAAGACAGGTGTCCTTATTTCGAGCCAGCCGTTCCCAGGGGAATGCCTGAGCCGAGCAGTCCAGACTTTTCGCCGTGGTGATGTCGAAAGCTTGTCGAAAACTTTCTTGCCTCTGTCGAAAAGCGGTCGAATTCGCATAAACGCAGCGCAAACCTCTCGGTTGCTTCGCGCCAACGGCACCATCATTCGCACCTCCCAGGACACCGCCACATGACGCTCGCTCAGCTCCAAGACTACACCTTCACCACCAAGTACGCGCGCTGGAATAAGGCCATCGGCCGACGTGAAAGTTTTGCCGAAGCGGTCGACCGGGTGATGGGCATGCACGCGGCGACCTACGCGGGCAAAGATATTGCGGAAGAAATGGCCTTCGCCACTTCGGCGATGAAAGAACGCTTGGTGCTTGGCAGTCAACGCGCTCTGCAATTTGGCGGCAAACCGATCACCGACAAAAACGCCCGGCTGTATAATTGCACGGTTTCGTACTGCGATCGTCCGCGCTTTTTCCAAGAAGCATTGTGGCTGTTGTTGTGTGGATGCGGCGTTGGTTTTTCAGTTCAGGCCCATCACGTCGCACGCCTGCCGAATGTCGCACGCCCTGGCAAGAGTCGCGTCACCTACGTGATCGAAGATTCGATTGAGGGTTGGTCTGACGCGCTTGGAGTATTGTTGTCGGCGTATTTCGTCAGCGATCAGCCTTTCCCAGAGTTTTTTGGCAAACAAGTAACCTTCGATTTTTCTAAGATCCGTCCGATGGGTGCGGCCTTATCGAGCGGCGTTGGCAAAGCCCCTGGCCCTGGTCCGCTCAAGCGCTCGCTTGAACAAATCCGTTTGCTGATCGACATGCGCTTAACCAGCCTTGGTCAGCGTTGCGCGCTGCCATCGATCGACAGCTACGACATTTTGATGCACGCCAGTGATGCGGTGTTGGCTGGTGGGGTACGACGTTCGGCCACCATCTGCCTTTTTTCACCTGACGATCACGCCATGGCGACGGCCAAGACGGGCGATTGGTTCGTCAAAAATCCTCAGCGTGGACGCTCCAACAATTCAGCGCTCTTATTGCGCGATAAAACCACTTACGCTGAATTTGCCGCCTTAATGCATTCGGTCAAAGAATTCGGCGAGCCCGGTTTCGTGTGGGCCGACTCCACCGAGATCATGTATAATCCGTGCGTCGAAATCGGCATGTATCCCGTCGACGTAGAAACCGGCGAAAGCGGCTGGGCTTTCTGCAATTTGTGCGAGCTCAACTTGAAGGCCTGCACGACGCCGGAGATCTTCGCCCGCGCATGCAAAGCCGCCGCGATTCTCGGCACGCTGCAAGCTGGCTACACCTCGTTCGATTATTTGGGCAAGACCTCCGAACGCATTGTCCGACGCGAAGCACTGCTGGGCTGTTCGATGACCGGTATGATGGATAATCCCTCCATCGCTTTCGATCCCGTTCTGCAAACCAAAATGGCGAAGCTGATCTTGGACGTGAATGCGCAAGTAGCGCGCAAAATTGGTTTGAATCCCGCCGCGCGAGCGACGTGCGTCAAACCTGCTGGCACCACCAGCTGCATTCTTGGCACTGCCAGCGGCATTCACGCGCACCACGCGAAACGCTATTTCCGCCGCGTTCAGGCCAATAAAGCCGAGGTCCCTTACCAATACTTCCAACTGCATAACACCCGCGCAGTGGAAAACAGCGTATGGAATCCCAACGGTACCGACGCGATTATTACGTTCTGCATCGAAGTGCCGGAAGATGCGCGGACCAAAAACGATCTCAGCGCGGTTGAATTGCTCGGTCACGTCAAGTCGACGCAAGAACACTGGGTCGACGCTGGACGCCGCCCGGAAAATTGCACGGCCCCATGGCTGCGCCACAACGTCAGCAACACCATCACCGTGCGCGACAACGAATGGGAAGAGGTCACGCGCTACATCTATGATCATCGCCAAGCTTTCGCTGGCGTTTCTCTGCTTCCCGAAGGCGGCGACCTAGATTATCCACAGGCCCCGTTCTGCGCGGTGTGGACCCACGAAGACGTCATCAAAGAATACGGCATCGGCAGCCTGTTCGCTTCCGGATTAATCGTCGACGGCCTGCACGCTTTCGATGACGACCTGTGGGGCGCTTGCGCCTGCGCACTGGGCACCGGTAAATCGCTCGACCTGCCTGCGCTAAAAACCGACGGCACGCAAGACCTCGAAGCCTTGCAAGAGCAGTTAAAAAAATTGCTCCTGCAAAAAGATTGGGTCCGCCGCGCGCACAAGTTCGCTCAAAACTACTTCGGCAAGGATCTTCGGCGCATGACGTACTGCCTGAAGCGCGTGCACAACTGCAAGCTGTGGGAAGATCTGCAACGCGAATACATCCCCGTCGATTACACGCTGATGCTGGAAACCATTGATAATACCGGACGCGTGGAGTTGGATCCAGCGTGCGCGGGTGGGAAATGCATCGTGTGAAGAACGGCAGAGAGAGCGATTGAACACAGAGCACCAAAGCACCAGAGAAGAGAAAAAGGGTTAGGTCCTTTTGTTCACTCACTCAATGGATGAGCCGATGATTCCATACAAATTCTCGTGCCTTCCTCTGGTGCTCTGGTGCTCTGTGACACTAAGGTGCGAAATCTCCGGACAGCAGAAAAATTTCGCGCCTTAGTGTCACGGGGGTGTGGGGGCGAAAGCCCCCGCAGAAACAAGCGAACAGCCCGGTCGAGACGATCATGAACCTTTGGTTCCGGCTCGGCCGGGCTGTGTTCAATCGCTGCATTTAGATCCGTATCACAGTTCAGTCGTTGGCAACCGCCACGTTTCCCAATTTGGGAAATTTCGTATTGACCTGCTAAGCCAGCCTGTCACCATGTCTGCCCATGCGTCTGCTCAGCCTCTCCACCCTGCGTGATTTTTGGCGGACGCACGCTGATGCTGAGCGGTTCCTGCGCGAGTGGGCCAAGATCGTCAATCACAGTCAATGGGCCAATGCTCACGACGTGAAACGCTCACTGCCCAGCGCTGATCAACTCGGGGACCGCTTGGTCTGCTTCGATATTCATAATAATCACTACCGTATCATCGCCGTCGTCGACTACACGTTTCAAGTGGTTTTGGTGCGCTTCATCGGCACTCATGAAGCATACGATCACCTCATTGGCCAGAAAAACTGGAGAAAGAAACTTCTATGATCCGCACGCTCAAGCCCATCCACACCAAGGCCGACTATGCGACGGCGCAGGCACGTGCCGCTGAGTTGGTCTTGGCAGCGCCAGCCAAGAACTCGGCGGCTGGCGATGAGCTCGACATCCTTGCCACGCTCATCGCCACCTACGATTGCGAACACTTTCCCCTCGGTCCCGCAGATCACATCGCTGCGATTCGTTTTGCCATGGATCAGCGCGACCTAGAGGCCAAAGATCTGGTGCCCTACTTGGGCACCAGATCACGGGTATCCGAAGTGCTCAGCGGCAAACGCGGATTGAGCATCGAACAAATGTCACGCCTGCATCATGGCCTAGGAATTCCCCTCGAATGCCTGATGCCACCCGCCACGCCCGTGCGCAGTCGCCGCGCCGTCCACACCGCACGCCGCGTCGCCACCCGCCGTCAATCCTACCAGGCTTAAAACGATGACCTATTCCCTACGCCCAGCGACGACCAACGACCTTGCCGCGATCAACGCGATTTATAGCCACTCGGTTCTGCACTCAACGGCGACGTACCAGACTGAGCCGAGCACCGACGCTGAGCGGGCCGCGTGGTTCGCCGCCCATGGCCCACAGCATCCGGTGATCGTCGCTGAAATCGATGGTCGCGTGGCTGGCTGGGGCTCGCTGTCGTCGTTCCATCCCCGCGCCGCTTTCGCGCGAACGGTGGAAGAATCCGTCTACATTCATCAAGACTTTCATCGCCGTGGCATTGGCCGCGCGATTCTTACCGATCTGCTGGCACAAGCGAAAAAACTCGGGCATCACCGCGTGATCGCTGCCATTTCTGGTGACCAGGAACCGAGCTTGGCCCTGCATCGCACCTTCGGCTTCGTTGACGTTGGCCACCTCACCGAAGTCGGATTCAAGTTCGGGAAATGGCTCGATCTGGTCTATCTCGAATATCGAATCTAAGCACGTTCATTTATCATCGACGTTACGCAGGTCTATCCCGTCATATGGCGGGTAATAAATAAAATAGAACTCCGCAGCGGCGGAACCCGTGCGATCGAGCTGATACGTCGAACCGCGTGGAATTTCGATGATGTCACCTGGGTTCACGGACTTCCATTTCCCCGCTAAACGAATGTCTGCGTTACCGGCAAGAACGACTGCGGTTAAATCATGGCGATCATGCACCCGTGAATCGCTGCGGCCGGCTAAACGCAAGCCGTGCACGCTGGTGCCCGTCCAGGCATGCAGCTTCTTCATCGAGAAAATTTGCTGCTGTTCTTTTTCGCTCCATTCCACCGTTCGAGTGTCGATCCCAGGGGTAAGAATTTGCACCCGACTGCCGCCGCCACAGCCAGCAAGCACGAAGGGCAGCAACAAACCAGCGGTAAGCGCACGGATCATGGGAACCTCACGGAGTAGTAAGTTTAACCGACGGAACCGGCAGGTGGTCCTGGCCGTCAAAAGGAGGAGAAAAAATCGCATACACTTCGCTCGCCGAACGACCGGTATTTTCAGCCCAATGCACCACCCCGCGCGGGATCTCCATCACATCACCAGGACGCACATCGATCACGCGCTGGCCCAGATGCAGCCGCGCGCTGCCACTCAGCACCACTACCACCAAATCATGATCTTTGTGAATGTGCGGCTGTTCTGCACCGGCCAAGCGAATCAGACTAACACTGGTCTCCGCCGTCGCATGCCGACGGCGAACGGCAATCGGCTTGGCCATTTCTTCGGCGGTCCAAGCAAAATCGCTCACGTCACTTTCGGGCGAAATCACCCGCCCACCCACCGTCGAGCCACAGCTAACCAGCAGCAATGTCATCATCACGAAAAGCCATCTACGCATATGTTGCGGTTGTGAACCGCAAACTGTGCACGGCAACCAGCGAGCACATTCCCTCTGCAACCTGGGATGCACACCGCACAAAAAACGTTTCTGAGAGACGGCCTCAAAGGCGGAGAAACCGCAGAAGCTAACCCGGAGCGCGGAGATAAGTCATCTCAGATGAACCTAGACACAGCAGTAGGAATTCAAACTTCCACCGCAAAGACGCAAAGACGCAAAGGAAAACAATGCTTAGACTCGAAATCTAGGTGATCGATGGTTTCACTAAATGGGTGAACCTCTTTTTAGTTCTAAGTCCTTTGCGCTCTTTGCAGCTTTGCGGTAAAATGGTTTTCTACTACTGTTTTTAGGATGAACGCCTTCCAGAAGTCGCAAAGCAACAAATTCCTGGATTGAACAAGAGGAACGGAGGAATCCAACGCGATGGCGGCATGACGATGCGAAATCATAAACTCCGCCTTCCCACGCTGTTTCTTCGCTAAATCCAATACGCCTAGTCGCCGAGCGATGGCGTCGCAGGCCGAATGCTTGGCGGAGCGGCCTGTGCAGGTGTGGGCTCCGTGACCCTCAGATCTGAGACGACCAGATCCGGCGGTAAAAACCCTGACGGCGCTGCCTCTACTGTCTCGCTTGGTTCCGTATGCGCTTGCTGATAAGCGCGAATGTCGCGCGTCAGTTGCTCGAAAACTTCTATCGAGTGTGCCTTACGAAAATGCCAACGCATGCGTGCGGCGCCGCGCCGACCAAACACGGTGACGTGCCAATAGGGCAACAGGAACCACAGCATCACAGGAATATTGGGAGCAAAGAAAACCCAGAAGCCGATCCAAAAGCCATCTCCGTTAGGAACAACGCTGGCCATAAATAACCACAATAAAAGACCGCCCAACAAACTCAGGCCGCCAATCCACAATCCCCCAACGCTATAGCGCTGATGCCAAGTAATTAATTCAACGT
>JANMYZ010000206.1:0-3635 GCA_031382605.1 Planctomycetota bacterium
GCTGACGTGGTTACGGGTTTGATCAAATCGAACTTGCCCTCACGCATTTGTTTCCGCGTGGTTGATAAGAACAATTCGCGCGTGGTGCTGGACGTCAGTGGCGCGGAAAATCTGCTCGGTAAAGGTGACTTGTTGTTCCTGCAACCCGGCACCAGCGCGCCCATTCGCGGTCAAGGCGTGTGGCTGAAGGATTCTGAAATCAGCGCCATCATCGAACACGCCAAAGCTCAGGGGCGTCCGACCTATAACGAAGACGTACTCAAAGTCGGCGCGGTGCAGATGGAAGGCGGCGGCGGCAGTGGTTCATCGAAAGGCAGTGAATGGCTTGGCGATCGCCAATTTCACGAAGCCGTACAAGCGATGTATCGGCACAACCGCTCTGGCGCGGACTTCTTTCGTCGCAAACTCAATATCGGCTACAACAAGGCCACGGCGTACGTCGAACAACTCGAAGACCTTGGCTTTCTTGGTCCACAAAAAGGTACCTCGCCGCGCGAAATTATTCGTACCTGGGATGACTGGATCGAACAAATCAAAGGCAACGGCGTGACTTGGGATGAAGAGGATGAATTGTACCATAATCCCCTGGAGATTCGCCAGTGATGCCCTGGTTTCGTCAAACACTGACCGGGCTGCGCGTGCCATTGGTGTTTTCTGGTTACGTCATTGCTCCAACTTTACTGCTCCTTCCCCTGCTATCGGTTGGCGCGGTTGACACCATTCCTGCAATGACCAACGGCACCGGACCCCTAGAAGGGCCGACCTTGCTGGGCGACCTGGGTGGCCTGCGTTCAGGATTTGCTCAACACGGTTTGGAAGTCGCTGCACATATCATTGCCGATGGCTCGATGTATTCGCGCGATGGGGCCGTGAGCGGTGAACGTGGGGGCATTCGCTATCTGATCGAGGCTGGTGCGACCATGAACTTCGAAAAGTTCTTGGGCCTAACTGGTGCAGGCAGCGTGACCGCCACCTGGCAAACCGTGACGGGTGATGATCTGCGTGGCGAGACCAACGTCTTGCAAAGTGAAACCTGGCTGAACACCGCTGATCGCACCCAAGTGGGCCGGCTCTTTTACGTCCAACCATTCTTTGACGGCGGCTTTATCGTGAAGGCGGGCAAAGACGAGGTGGTGCGTGATTTCGCGAGCAATCCACTCGCGGCGGATTTTCTGAATGCCTCGGCGCGAAGCGAGCCAACCGCATACGCGATGCCCACGTTCCCCGATAGCGCGACCATGGCGATGGCCGGGCTCAACATCAGCGGCTGGGTTGCACGCTTTGGCATGTACGACGGTCGCTCGGTGACGACGGGCAAAGAAACGGGATCTGACTGGCTCGACATTCCTGACAGCGATGTGTTCATGATCGCTGAGGCCGGTTTCACCAACGACGATTTCAATGATGGCCATCAATCCGGCGTGGTGATCGGCGCATGGCAGCACAGCGGTACTTTCACTGGTTTTGATGGCCAAGAAGAATCCGACGTGCGCGGATATTATCTGCAAGGTGACGTGAAAATATCCGAAGAAACGGGCACACGCACACCGCAAGGTTTAGCTGGTTGGATGCAGCTGGGATTAAGCGACGAAAATTTTAGCGTTTACCATCGCCATGTGGCGTTGGGCTTGGTCTGGCGTGGACTGATTCCAACGCGCGATCGCGATGCCATCGGCGTCAGCCAATCGTGGCTTGCAACCAGTCGCGCCACCAATGCGCCCACAGATGCGAATGAGCGCGTGTTCGAATTATATTACACCTTCACCGCCGCCGGCTGGCTGCTCATTCAGCCGGATTTACAATGGTTTACCCATCCGGGTGGCGACAGCATTCGCCCTGATTTTTTTGTTGGCAGCTTGCGTGGAACGCTGATTTTTTAGGCTCTTCCTATCGCTACTTCAGTTCTTTTATTTTCAGATTACGGAAGCGGTACGTTGCGCCTTGTTCCCCGTGGTGCTGAATACCGATAGGGCCGCTGGCATCGACGTCATCTTCGATCTCGGTCGTGATGACGCCATTCACTTCGATCGTGCTTTTCTTGCCCTGACAGGTGATGCGGTAGGCGTTCCAATCATTGCGTTTGAATGATGCTCCGGCACGAGCGCGGAAGGCGTTGATGCTTTCTGGATCGTCCTTCTTCGGACTGATGAACCAGCCCCGTCGACCTTCATCGTAGAATCCTCCAGACCAAGCGCGCTCAGGATCGCCATCGACTTCAGCTTGATAACCGAAGACTTTATTTTTTTCGACGTGCGCACGAAACATGAAGCCGCTGTTGGCTTTTCCTTCAGGCAAATGGACTTCGCCTTCAAGAATAAAATTGCGGTACGTTTTTTCGGTCATGACGAAGAACTTCTTATTGCCGACCAAGTGAATCTCTCTGTCGACGATGCTTATTTCGCCCCATTCATAGGCGTTTTTCCAGCCCGCCATGGTCTTGCCGTCGAACAATGGTTGAAAACCATCGTTTTCTACGGCGATAATGCGCGGTGTGAAAACGCTCAACATCGTCAGCAGCGAGAGCAGCGAGAGCAGCGAGAGCAGCGAGGCTTGCAAGAAAGACGAGCGGGACATGGCGAACTCCGTAATGATCAAGCCGCGACGATCAACGATCGTCAATGTGCGACTGCCACCTTCTGACCCAGCGGTTGTCCAATTCCTTTCAGTAATGTATCAAACCACTCGACGTTGATATCGAGCGGCTTGCCGCCCTTGATGCGCGGGAATTCAATCGCCCGCAGGACGTTGCCACGGTCTTCGTCGTGGCCGATGACGCCGGATTCGCCCCGCAGTCCGCAGTCGACCGCCAGATCGACCATGCTCTTGATCAAGCGCAAGTCTTCGGCGTTGGCAGCAGCAGCACGGGCAAAATAGCCGGACTTCTGCACCAGGGTTTTCTCTGCGCCGATGAGTTTCGCGAACTGCTTGGAAAACCACGCGCCGACGTTGACTTTGTCGAGTTTGACGTGGCCAAAGGCGTCGCGTTCAACGCTTTCGCCACGGCTTTCCATCTCTTTAACAATCGCTTCGACACCAGCGCCTTCGCTGACGAAGATGTTGACGCAGTCTTTGCGATCCATGGTTAATTTCAGGCGTTTGGCTTCGGCGGCAATGTCGATGGCCATCTCTGGAACATAGACCGCATCAATATCCAAGTGCTGGCGATCCAAATTGAAGCCCGGCAGATAATCGCGCTGGCTAATCTGCTTGCGATAGACCCGCGCCGTTTCGCCAGTCAGCCAGCCACAGTTGCGGCCCATGACTTCGTGGATGATGAGCATGCGCGGATTGGCGCTTTGCTCGTTAACCACGTTGCCAAAAAAACGCGCGCCTTGTTCGGCTGCGGTCCACGCTCCCAGTGACTGCCGAATCGGAAAAACATCGTTGTCGATGGTCTTCGGCAGACCAACCACGGTCAGATTATAATTATTTTTTTGGAGGTACTTCGCCAGCTCAGCGGCCGTGGTATTGGTGTCGTCACCGCCGATGGTGTGCAAAATGGTGATGCCGTCCTTGGTCAGCTGCTCAGCGGCGACTTTCAGCGGGTCTTGTCCTTCTTTCACCAGTCCGCGCTTCACGCAGTCCGCAACGTTGGTCAGTTTCACCCGACTGTTTCCAATCGGTGAACCTCCATG
>JANMYZ010000015.1:0-18261 GCA_031382605.1 Planctomycetota bacterium
CACACGGTCATCGATGTCACGCCTGATGCACCAGCCATCGCCAACGCTGTTCGCGACACGCTGCAACGCCAACACCTTCCGACCTCGCCAATCGCCAGCGCTTACGGCGATGGCCAGGCCGCACCGCGTATCCGCGCCGCCGTCGAAGCCTTCGCTGCCGAAACACGCGCCGCGCGCCTGACCAAAAATGAGTACCCGTCATGAGCCCTACTCCTGGTACCGACCTGATCGATCTTATCGCTTCACCGGATGCGTCGATTTTATCGGTGATGAAAATTATCGATCGCGCGGGCATGGGAGTGGCGATGATTTGCGCTGCTGACCATAAACTTTTGGCAGTGGTGACCGATGGCGACATTCGCCGGGCACTCATTAACGGACGTGGATTGAACACGCCCATTCGCGACGTCGGCAATGCCCATTTCACCACCGTACGTGAAAAAACCAGCCGTATGGACGCGCTGGAATTAATGCTGAAACGCGCCTTTACGTGCCTTCCTGTGATTGATGGCGACGGACGTTTGGTCGATCTGCATACGCTCTCCGCGTCACTCGTTGGCGATCGCGTTGAATCGTGGGCGGTAATCATGGCAGGAGGAAAAGGAGAGCGCCTTGGCGAACTCACCAAAGGCGTTCCCAAGCCGATGCTGCCGATTGGCGATCGTCCCATCCTTGAACACATTGTTCGACTACTGGTCACCCATGGAATTCGCCGGGTCTTTATTTCGGTCAACTATCTTGCGCGCATGATTCAAGATCACTTTGGCGATGGCAGCGATTTCCAATGCCGAATTGATTACTTGCACGAACAAGAAGATGTTCCGTTGGGTACCGGCGGACCAATCGCGTTATTGCCTGAAATGCCGAAACACCCGCTGATCGTCATGAATGGTGATTTGCTGACGCGTATTCATCTGGGACGCCTGCTCGCTTTTCATCGCAGCGGCGATTACGTCGCCACCATGGGCTTGCGCGAACATGTCGTGCAAGTGCCCTTTGGTGTCGCCGAAGTCAAAGACTCCATGATCGCCAAATTGGTCGAGAAACCCAAGCTGAACTACCGCATCAACGCCGGTATTTACGTGCTGAATCCCGAGCTCATTCCAACGATTCCGAAAAACCGCATGTTCCCCATAACGGACTTGCTCAATGGCTGCCTAAAAACTGGCAAACGCGTCGGCGCCTACCACATGCAGGAAGCCTGGAATGACATTGGCCTGCCCGAAGAATATCAGCGCGCGCAGTTAGGCTGAACCGAGAAAACGCAGTAGGACTAAAAAATTCTACCGCAAAGTCGCAAAGACGCTAAGAAAAGCAAAGGTCCGAATCAAAATCTAGATGATTAATAACTTCACCAAACGGGTGATTGTGTTTTTGCTGTCGGTCCTTTGCGCTCTTGGCGGCTTCGCGGTAAAAAGGTTCTCTACTGCGTCTTTTAGGGTGAACGGTGGGCCACCGGATTGTGCTCAGCGCTTGGTCAAAAAACGTTGAATCAATGTATCGACCTGCTGATTGCCCATAAAACGCTCTTGCGCGTCCGCGCATAAAGCGGCGATCAAATCTAGGTGATCGGTGCGAACTAAGGCGTTGATCAGCTGAACAAAAATCTGGGGGTCTTGCGGATGTATTTCATAGAGCCTACTTAAAGCATCAATCTCTACGGCCACGTTGCCGGTCACCTGCGAGATGCGGGTGGTAATTTTCAAACGCACTTCCTCGCTATCGATATTTCTTGCGTAAAATTCTGCCTTCTCGTGCTCGCCGCATTCGAGGGCGGCCAAAGCCGCGATGATCACGGCTTGATCGTAGGCGGGCGATAACAGGCGCAGATCTTTAATCAGCGCCAAGGCCTGAGCAGCTCGACCGCGTTCCAAATGACGCGACGCAATGGCTGCCAGCGTCAACTCGCCAGCCGCATCTTTAAACGGGGCAATGAGTGTTTCCGGGTGATCGACATCACTTGCTTGGACGAGCTTAGCTAAGATCGCATCGGTATCGCAGACGAACAGCACTTCTAGCTGAGTGGCTAGGCGCTTCAGTTCGCTCGCTGCGACGACGTGGCAGTTGGGCTGGGTTAACGCGCGCGTCAGCAAGCGGTGATAGACTTTCGCCAACGGCGGATGGCAAAAGTCGCAGAGCAACTGCGGGCCAATCGCCTTGGGCGACGTGTGCGTCGCAAGGCTTGCGGCTCCACAGCGTGCGCGGATGTCCGGAATCGTTGCTATCTGCTGCAATAACTCATCGGCATTTCCTTGAAATCCTTTCGCCCAGGACACCCAGGTCCACGCTGGCGGTAGGATGCCTTGATCCATGGCCGAGTAAAAAATTTCGTGTTCCTCATCGAAAAGCGAGCTCAGGAAAAGCCCTACGACCAAGAAGTGATCACGTGGCCACGTCGGGTTCATCTTTACCAGCCAGCACAATTGGCTGGTGTTAAATGAAAGCATGCCTTCTTGTTGGCCGGTTAACCGATGGCGATTCAAGGTCGCATTCATTTCGTGGCGTAAGACTTCTTGCTGAAGGTCTGCCACCTGACCATCGCGAAAAATGCTCGCGCGGAAAAGGTCTAAAGCCGTATCGCTCATGAGAAACTCTCCAACGCTTGGTCCAACTCAGGCTGTAGACGATTCAGCAGAGACGGAACGGATTGCACAAAAAGACGGATGATTTGCACCTGATTCCAGTTTCGTTCCGGCATCGTTCGCACATAGGTGTTATGATGCAGCCGAACCATCAGGTTGCGCAAGGCCGCGCGGAAAACATAGCCAAACCACTCAGCGTTTTCTTTACAGACAATCTTGGTGAGGTCGACGCGGTTGCCCATGGCTTCCACCGCCTTGCGGTCGTGTGCGAGTGGTTTCCATTCGCTCAATTCCTTTTCGATAACCGCAAAGGTCTTTTTGATCGCCGCGAAATCATCGCGCAGCTTCAAGCACCGCTCACGGTATTTTGGCCATACGTCGTCGGCAACCACGTGCTCTGGGTGCGATTTTTCCAGCACAGTTCCACTTGGCGCAGGCAACGTTCCAGCCACCGTCCCGGTAATAGCGACACCGGTCTTGGTCGCGATGTTAAGGTTGATGAATTCCGTTTGGCTGCCGTAGCCCATGATGATCGACACGATGTCAGAGCGGAATATCTCCCACAGACCTTGCGTTTCTAGCGTTCCGCCGCCATTTTTCTGAGCGTCGACGAGGCGGGTATAATAATTTGCGCTCGTTCGTGATAATTCGGCGGTGTAGGCTTTTTGCGCTTCAAACGCAAAAGCATTGGCGCCGACCGAGTGACTTTGACCTTCTTTAAATGCGAGGTCATGACCAATGAGATAGGCGGTTTTTACGCCCAGCACACCGGCGAAAGACACCGTAATGGTGCCAGCAGAACGTCCGCTGTGAAAGCGCGGCTCTTTGGGATCAAGCCACGGATAGAGATCATCAGCATTCCACCACCACACCACTCTTTCGCCGAACGGAATGACGCTGCTGGGGTGAACCACCGGCAGCGCAACCATCAGCGCCTTACATGTTGGGCCGTGTTCATCGATCAGGCGATGCATTTCCTCGGGCCGTTCGACCATGCAAACAAAGTCGGGTTCGATGCCATTATTAAGCAGGCCGTCTAAAATGGAGTCCGCGCAGATGATGATGTGTTCGTGTTGGATCGCGCGAATGCGTTCATAGTAATCCGCCACACTGGGACCGCTCGCAATACACAGGGCGGTTTTACCCGCGTACCGATTGCGGTAATCACTGATTCGGCGCTGGCGAACCAGTTTTTCTCCGTGCATCAGCGAGTGCTTTGCGCCCAAGAACGTATCGTACACATCGTTACCTAAACAATCGTAGCGTTCGACAATTATTTTCTTCAACAACGGCAACCACTCGGCGCGCTGCCGCTCTGCCGCAGGAATAAGCGGATGCGAATCCAGCAGGCCCGTTCCTGCGAGCCGTGCAATCTGCCCGTGATTGGAAAAAATAGTCGACATCACGCGCGCTAAGTCGTCGCTGTTTTTGAGGTAATGAACGTCCAGATGCAGATCTTTGAATGCGCCGGGGAAATCCGTCAAACCCAAGGCGTGGGCGAAGGCCTCGGCCTCGTCAGTCAAAACAAGCACGTGAACGAGTTTGCAACGGCCGACCGGATCCTGACGCAGACGTTCAATGATGGAACCATCGCCAAAACCCACCACCAACAATCCTTCATTGAGCGTGCTGGTCGCCGCACGCAGGGCCACCAAGGTTTTTCTTTGGTCAATGGTTGACGGCGTTTGAGGCCATTGAACTGGCAATATTTCTGCCAATCCCGGCATACCCTTGAGCAACAATTCTCGCGTGGTTTTATAGCGCAGCGTCACCCGCTGAAAATCCGACATCGACGCCTTCACTTGATTCGGCGGGCTCATCGAAGGCGTCGCCGCCCGCGTTTGCTGATCTTGGCGCAGTGCAACAGACTTAGGCGAGGACTTCATAGAAACGATCTCCGATATTCGGTGAGTCTGCATACCTCATGAACCTTCGCGTGACCAGAGACTCTCACCGAATCAGGTCGGCGCGGTCAGCGTTGCTCATCAACCCAGCAGCTTGAGCACGTTCTGCGGCAGCTGATTGGCCTGCGCCAACATCGAAGTAGAGGCTTGAATCAGAATCTGATTCCGCGTGAAAATCGCCGACTCTTGGGCGAAATCAACGTCACGGATAGTCGATTCTGCAGAGGTCATGTTTTCGTTCGATACCCGCAGACTACTCAAGCCGCTTTCCAGGGTGTTGGCCTGGATCGCGCCCAGACGCCCGCGCGCGGTGGTGATCTCATCGGTGGTCGCATCGATCAACATGAGTGCTTCTTTGGTTAATCCATTGATCAGCGCGCCCTTCTGCGAACTCAGCAAATCGTTGAGGCTCAGGAGTGGTCCTGCTCCGGTGACGTTCCGCCCCAGTTCCGTTGCGGCAAAGTTCTCGATCACTACGCCAACGCGTTGGTCCGCGTTGGCTCCGACCTGGAAAACCGCACCGTTGTTCAGGTTGAACGAGGCCACGCCGCCATTGATGGACAAACCGCTGGTGACTTCACTGCTGAAATCACGATAGCCCAAATCCTGGCTGCCAGTGGTCAGCGTCAGTGTCGCCGATCCGGAAATCGTCACATGGGTCGCGACCAAATTGAGGATGACCCCATTCGATGTGGTCATTACGGCGGTGACGTCGACGCCGCTGGTGACCACAGAATTTCCAGAGGTACTGGATATCGTCACTCCGCTATGTGCGCTGACCGCCACATTACTTTCGGTCCGCGCCTGAGCCACGGTGGTCAAGTTGAGCGTGGTTCCGGATTCAATGCCGGTACTGACCACCACGTCGGTGTTATTGACGTCGACACCCTGCTTTTGGTCGACCGCCAGCGACACTGAAAAACTCTTTCCGTCGGTGTTATAGATCACAAAGCCAGCGAACCCGCCAGCCAGCGAACCCGTAACGCCTTGTTGCCCGGCCAATCCCGACAAAACCGTTCCGCCGGTATTGAAGACCACCCGGACATTCGCTAGGTCTCCACCAAGGGCATTCACCGCCGTTTGCATCGAGCTTGCTATCGTGGCCAAGTCTTGCCCGCCAGAGAACACCAAGGTTTGACCTTCAATGATCAGGTTCATGGCGTTTCCATCGGTCAGATAAGACGTTGGAACCAACGCGTTTCCCTGCACGGCAGTGACGCCTGCGACACCGGTTGAGAAGGTCGAAATACCAATGGCTCCGGTCGTAAAAGTCGAACCGCCCAGATTAATGGTGTTGACCTGGGATACCAACGTGGAGCTGTTTTGATAATCGACCGTCAGTGAAAAATTGAAGTCGGTTGCTTGGGTGTTGAGTTCGCGCTCAAGGCCGACGCGGAAAGTACCGCTGCTTCCTCCGCCATCCAAGCTCACAGAGGCACCCGTGAAAGTTGCGTGTCCCTGAATGCTGGTCTGCAGATTCGCTAACACGGCAGCCATCGTGCTGGTGGTTCCCGTTACCACGGTAACCGTTCCGGTGAACACTCCGCCAGTGGCCGTTTGCAGCGTGTAGTCAAAGGTCGTTCCGCCATTCACCACCGACGTGGTTTGTACCCCAGACAGCATCGTCACTCCTGAGAAAATCACCGCTGCCGCGCCGCTGTTGGTTGAAGGAGAGGTTACTTGGAGTGACGAGGAAACTTTTTCGTTTACCCCAACCGAGAGCGTCGTTGCCCCGCGAGTGAAAGATATTTGTGAGGTAAAATCTGCGGCGCCGACGACGGTGCGCGTCACCACCATTTCGCCAGAGGCGTTGGCCGTCACTCCGTATCCCAGCGGTTGCGTCAAGGCATCTAATCCCAGCGCTAAACTTGCCGCGTCGGTAAGCGCAGTGGTGACATACGACACCACATCGTCATTGATCGACAGGCTGACCGAAACGCCCGCGTTCACGTTATTGGTGCCCAGGGTGATGCCCGAAACCGTGCCACTGAAAACGTAGTTATCGGTCGCCGCCGAACCACGCATGGTTGAGGCCTCGGCAGAGCCAGCGCTTACCACCAACGTCACCGTTCCCTCAGAAATGCCGGGATTATTTGACAGATTACCGACCTGCGTGCGATTGATTCCACCCACCATGGTGTTCGCGCCACTCAAGCTGCCGTCGAGAATGCTCTTGGTGCCGAATTGGGTGTTCGCGCTAATCCGCGTAATGGATTGGATCAAGTTATCCAACTCTGCCTGGTCGGCAGCCAATTGATTGACGTCGTTGACCCCCGCGTTGGCCGCGTGCAGGGTCAGCTCGCGACCCTTGTTCAACAGCGAATTGATTTCATCCAGCGCGCCTTCCGCCGTCTGCACCATCGCCACGGCGGTTTCGCTATTGTCGATCGCCTGGCCAATGCCGGCGATTTGCGCGCGCATCTGTTCGCTAATGACCAATCCCGCCGCGTCGTCGGCAGCCTTATTAATTTTGAGCCCACTCGATAAACGCTCCAGCGAAGTGGAGACCGCTTTGTCGTTTTGCAGCATCATGCGATGCCCGTTCATCGAGGCGATATTATGATTGATGCGCAGTGACATGAGAACCTCTTCGCAAGTTTTGGTACGGACCAACACACCAAGCAGAATCCGCGTCTGCTCGTGTCGGCTCTAACGCTTTTGCCGTGCCAATCCCGTCAACGCGCCGCTAAAGGCCTACTTTTACGCCGTTTTGGTGCTCTAGGCCCCCTGACATCGCAGACTTATGTGGCCTTGGCAGCCTGCCCAAAGATCATCTGTTTGGGCTTTGCCGAGCGCCTTCGTTTCCGTTGCCCTGAAGCAAAACACGAAAAAGCCCCCGGCGCAAAGCGCCGGGGGCCAGGTCCAAAGACCACTGATACTGATATCAGCCGCTCGCTTAGCCGAGCAGTTTGAGCACGTTCTGTGGCATCTGATTTGCCTGGGCCAACATCGAGGTCGATGCCTGCACCAAGATCTGATTGCGGGTGAACGCAGCCGATTCCTCGGCAAAGTCCACATCGCGGATGGTTGATTCCGCAGCCGTCAGATTTTCTTTCGACACGCGCAAGCTATTCAAACCACTTTCCAGAGTATTTGCCTGGAAGGCGCCGAGCTTACCGCGTTGATTGGTGATCTCGTCGATCGCCGCGTCGATAACTTTCAAGGCCTCCGCACCCAAGCCGTTGGTCAATGCGCCAGCATTGCTACTCAAGAGATCGTCAAGACTCGACAGCGAGGTACTCGCTCCGCGACCCAGTTCGCTAGACGAGGAATTGGAAACGATCACTCCCACCAGCTGAAGTGCGTTGGCACCAACCTGGAATTCAGCGCCATTGTTGAGCGTAAAGGAAGTGGATCCCCCTGCGCTCGACAAACCGGTGGACAACTCCGCAGAGAATTCTTGATACCCTAGGTCCTGAGAACCCGTGGTCAGCGTCATGGTCGCCACGCCTGAAGACGAGATATTGCTTTGTTTTAGATTCAGCACCACCCCGTTCGATGAGGTCATCGTGGCCAACGTGTCGGCCCCGCTGACGATACTCGAACCACCGCTGGTGCTTGAAATGGTCACTGCGGAAATGGCCGCGCTGGTGGCCGTGTTTCCACTGCGTACCTGTGAAGAAGTGGTCAGATTCAGCGTCGCGCCAGCCGCAGTACCGTCGATAGTTTCGATATCAGCGATCGCCACGTCTGACCCCTGAGCTTGGTCAACACTCAGGGTAATATTAAACTCAGATCCGTCGCTGTTATAAGCAACAAAGCCACCGTTGGTGGTCGTAACACCGGTTGAACCCGCGATACCAGCAAGGCCGGTCACGTTGACGCCACCGGTCAAGAATTGCACGTTCACGCCCGCATAGGTACCGCCCAAGGCCTGAATTTTAGTCTGCATATCGGCCGCAATAGCGGTCAGCGACTGACCACCAGATGACGTCAACGTCTGACCGTCGATGGTCAAATTGATGGCGTTTCCGGTTTGCAAAATCGAAGTGCCAACCAAAGCACTGGCGGCTTGGCCGCTTACGTTTGCACCACCACCACTTATGAAAGTCGAGTTGGCCAAGGTTCCGGTGCTAAACGTCGCCGTGGTCAGAACCAGCGAGTGAACCTCAGATTGAGCAGATGCGTTGTTCGCATAATCGATCGACAAACTGAAGTTGAAATCGGTCGCCGTCGCATCGCTTTCTCTGGCTAATTTGAACTGCAGCCCACTGGCAACACCACTGGCAACCAGCGATAAGACCGCGCCAGTAAATGAGGCATGTGCTTGAATCGCGGTCTGCACACCAGCCAGCGATTGCGCCATCGTTTCACCTGAAATCGCTGAATAACTTCCCGAAAAAACACCGCCCGTTGCCGTGTCAATTTGGTACTTCAACACCGTTCCCGTCGCAACCGTACTGGTTGCGGTCACGCCCGACAGACTGCCGCCACCAAAAATCACCGTCGCGGCGTTTGAAGCGCTGCCGTTACCAGAAGTCACCACCACGGACGACGTGATGTTTTCTGCATTCCCGGTGATCGCAGCGGTAGCGGCCTTTGAAAAAGTTACGCTTGAAGTGAAATCGGCGGCGCCGGCGGTCGCACGCGTTACCACCAGTGCCCCACCACTGCTGGCAGTCACATTGTAGCCCAGGCCTGCTCCTGAGGCGGCGGTATTGAGCGCTGCGGCTAAAGCCGTTGCGGTCGTCACGCCGGTGGTCACCACGGCGACCGAGCCGGTGCCAACGGTGAGCGCAACCGACACACCTGAAGTAACCGTGTTTGAACCCATCGCCAAACCAGTAACTGCGGTGGTAAAGACATAGGCGTCAGTCGTTGCGCCTGACAGATTCAAGGTTGAAGATTCTTTGATGCCGCCAGTAACTGCCAGGGTCATAGCGCCAGCAGTGATACCGGCATTGTTGGCCAAGTTACCGACCTTGACGTGCGATATACCTGTGCCCAGGCTCGATGCGCCGTTCAGGCTACCATCCAAGAGCTTCTTGGTGCCGAACTGGGTCACCTCAGAAATACGACTGATAGTTTGAATGACGTTATCCAGTTCGGCCTGGTCGGCGGCGAGCTGATTGGTGTCGTTCGCACCGCTGTTGCTGGCGTGCAAAGCGAGTTCGCGCGCTTTATTCAGCAGGCTGTTCACTTCGTCCAACGCGCCTTCCGTGGTCTGCACCATAGAGACCGCGGTTTCGCTGTTACTCACGGCTTGACTCAAGCCAGTAATCTGCGCGCGCATCTGTTCGGAAATAACTAGGCCGGCAGCGCCGTCTGCTGCACGATTAATCTTCAAACCGCTGGAAAGACGCTCCAGCGATTTCGACATCATGTCGTTATTTTTCATTAATTGCCGATGACCGTTCATCGACGAGATATTGTGATTGATTCTAAGGCTCATGGAGTCCTCCGTGGTGGATGTTGGTGAGAGCCGAGGGGCGGTTTCCGTACCGCGGGCCGCAGATAGCGACCTTGCCTGAGATTGACGGCGATCTTTTCCACCGCTTGAGGACAATCTGGAGATGCCGGAACGATGATCCGTTGACCGTGACCGCGATTGGCCAGCGGCTTGCGTTGGTCTACGAAAGCGGCTCCGTTCTCTTTATCATCGGAAGATGCAAGATGTTCATAAAACAATTACTTACATGAATAGCCCTGCTCCGGGCCTAAGGCCAACAAGGATCTCAACTTTGTGCTCAAGTGCAGAGTGCGTCGTGCCGATGCTGCCCGCAGGGACTCTTCCGTCCCGCAGGAGGCAGAAATATCATGGGCAGAATCGACAGCTCTATTGCCACTCAGGTCGGGGACATCATTCGTCCATCGCACACCGTCGCCGATCGGCAAATCCAAAACCAGACTGCGCAGTTGCTGCGAGCCAATGCCAGCGATGCGAGTGCCGACGCGCCCTCGGCGGATGCTATTTACAGCGCTGCGGGGCAGATCAAACAAGTCATCGAAGTCGGCAGCTCTCGGCGTCTATCGATGCACATCGATCCCGACAGCAAAGAAGCCTACATGAAGATCACCGACCCTTCCACCGGCGAAGTGATCAAGCAGATTCCGAGCGAGGAAATTCTTTCACTGCACGCGCGGCTGCAAAAGTTCGTCGGCATGCTGTTGGACAAGACGGCGTAAAAGCCGTCGCTTCTACTTCCGCCCTGAAACCACGTCATCGAGGTTGATATGCTCGGTTCCACTTCAAGCAGTTCGTCGCGCCCAACCGTCGATGGTTTGATTTCGGGGATTGCGTCTTCAACTATTATTGATGCCTTCATTGCCGCCGATCGTTCCGCAACCAAAGTCGTCGAAAACCGAAAAACGGTGCAAAAAGCGCAGCTCGAAGCAGTGCGCTCATTCAACGCCAAGCTGTTGTCTGCCCAGCTAGATTTATCGTCGCTGAAACAGACCTCGACCTTTAAGGCAAGACTGGCGACCAGCAGCAATACCGACGCCTTGACCATCAGCAAAGCCGGGACCTCGGCGGTGCCTGGAACCTACATTATCGATGTGGTGGCGGTGGCGACCTCAGCCCAAAAATCTACCGCCGGAATCGCTTCTGCTGACGCGGCGCTCAGCCCAGGAACGGTGTCGCTCCAGCTGGGTTCCGGGCAAGCCACGCAATTAAACTTTAGCTCTGGCGGCAGCTTAAATGACATCGCCTCGGCCATTAATGGCGCCGCGATTGGCATTAACGCATCGGTCATTAATGACGGTTCCAATTCGCCTTATCGCTTGGTGCTGAAAGGCGAAAAAACCGGCCTTGCCAACACCCTGACGGTAACCGGCACCCTTGGCCTCGAATCACTATTTACCGGCATGACTGCTTTGAGCACACCGGCGGACGCAAAAGTCAAAATCGGCACTGACACCAACTTCATTGAAGTTATTCAAGCCAGCAACACGTTTAGCAATATTGTTCCTGGAGTAGATTTCGACGCCGTCAAAGAAGCCAACGACATTAACATCACGGTCAAGGCCGACACCACGACTGCCAAAGACGGCATCAAGAAATTTGTCGACAGCCTCAACACCGCCATCACGTATCTAAAAGAAAACACCTCCTTTGATGGAGTCACCGGCAAAGGCGGCGCGTTGATCGGCCAGTCAAGCTTGGTGTCAGGCCTTGGCCGTTTGATGCGCACGTTGACCGGTTCCGTCGCGGGACTGCCAACGTCACTCAACAGTCTTTCCTCTATTGGCATTCGTCTGGATCAGACCAAAGGCACGTTGTCGATCGACAACACCGTTCTCGCTGAAAAATTATCGTCGAATCCCGAAGGCGTCGCCAAACTGTTTAATAACACCGGGACGTCCTCAAATCCCGCCATTCAATTTGCCTATCTGAACGAAAAGACCAAAACGGAGAACCCGTTTATCGTCAATGTCACCCAGCCGCCACTTCAGGCCACTCTGGCCAGCACCGACCTCGGCTCCAGTATCAATATCAATAACTCGAATAATTCTTTGGTACTGTCGATCAATGACCATCCCATCACCGTCACGCTGACCAATAAAGCCAACTACACGCGGGACGAACTCGCTCAACATGTCAATTCCGCCATCAACGCGGCGATCACGTCGCCAGGCGATGCGCTTTCCGTGACGCGCACCGGCGATCGACTGGATATCCGCAGTAATCTTTACGGACAGACTCAAAAAATATTCGCTCTCGGACAATCCACCGCGCTGTCAGCACTCGGCCTGACGGCCCAAAACGTCTTTGGTTCAAACGTCGCTGGCACCATCAATGGCGTCGCAGCCATCGGCAACGGCAAGGTTTTGGTTGGCGCAGCGGGCAGCGCTGCTGACGGGCTTTCGCTATCGGTTACTTCCGCCGTTGCCATGTCTGGAGTTTCGGTAACGGTCAATAAAGGCTTAGGACAATTGATCACCGAACGATTTTCTTCGCTGACCAATAACACGTCCGGCGCTATTGCCGCCGTGGACAAAACGCTGAGCAACAACATCACCAGCGCCGACAAACAGATCGTCAAAGCCGACTTGCTGTTGGAGCAAAGACGCCAGCGCTATACCAAGCAATTCCTGGCCATGGAAAAACTCATAGCGGGCTTTAAATCTCAAGGAGATGCCATGACTGGTTTCGTCAACGCTTTGACGCGAAATAATAACTCCTAATCTCCGCCTGCGGCTGTCCGTTACTAAGGCCGTTCCCAGGAGATGATCATGAGCGGACACGCTAACGCCTACGGTGCCTATCGTTCGGCAGAAATTACCACCGCTTCACAAAAAGATTTGATTGTCCGCCTCTATCTTGGTGCAGAAAAATTTCTTGATCTCGCCTGCCAGGCGATGGTCGCCAAAAAATACGTCGACTCGATGACCAACTGTCGCAAAGCGCGCGACATTTTTATGGAGCTGATGGCTACGCTTAATTTTGATCAAGGTGGCGAGATGGCGATACGCCTGAAAGACCTCTATTCCTTCCTGGTTTTTCAAATCAGCGAAGCGAGTCTGCGTAAAAGCCCCGAGCAGATCCAAACCATTTTGCCAATTATCCGCACCATGCGCGAAGGTTGGGAAAAAGTTCCCGACGAAGAAGCCAACACCACGTCCATCCCTGCCGGTAACGAAGGGCACGCGCTAAATTTCCGCTGCTAGGCGTCGCCTCTTCGGCGTGGCGCGCGCTGACCACGCTCTTGCACCCGTCAATTTTTGTCCAGCGTCCACCGCCATGACTTTGCCTCTCATTGAGCGTGACTTAGCCGTGTTGTGGCATCCTTGTAGCCAAATGCGTGATTATCAGGATTTTCCACCGTTAGAGGTGGTGAGTGCCCACGGCGTTTGGTTGACGCTCGCTGATGGACGACGCCTTTTCGACGCCATCAGTTCTTGGTGGTGCAAAAGTCTTGGACATGGGCATCCGCGTTTGAAGGCGGCGCTTATTGCACAGGCCGACAAATTCGAGCATGTGATTTTAGCGAATACCACCAACGACCCCGTGGTTACTTTTTGCGAACGCTTACTGGCGGCGGCCAATGGTTTGCCGTCAGTGTATTGGAGCGCGCAGGCTCCTCGTGGTCGTCAGCCTGGGCATTTTGGTAAAGTGTTCTTCGCCGATAATGGTTCCACGGCGGTTGAAGTGGCGCTGAAACTTGCGCTTCAAGCGCAAGCGCAATTAGGACGACCACAACGCACGCGTTTCGCTGCTTTTCAAAATGGTTATCATGGGGAAACCGTTGGCGCTTTAAGCGTTGGTGACTGTGGGCTCTATAAAAATACGTTCGCGCCACTGCTTTTCCCCTGCACGCAACTTGGTCCACTGCCTTATCGCAGCGGGCCGGAAGATCCGCAGTGGATGGACGCGTCAACGGAATGGCCGGCGATTCAGGCACAGCTTGACGCTGACGCCGACACCCTTGCCGCGATCATTTATGAACCGGTGCTGCAAGGCGCTGGGGGCATGCGCTTGTACTCACCTGATCTGTTGCGCCGTTTGCGTGTTTGGGCCGATGCTCATCACGTCCTGCTGATCGCCGATGAAATTGCTTCCGGCATGGGACGTTGCGGAGCCATGCTGGCGTCGCATCTCGCCGGACTTGAGGCGATGCCGGATCTCGCGGTGGTGTCGAAAGGCTTGACCGGTGGTTTTTTGCCGATGGCAACCGTGCTGACAACCGACCGCTTGTATGAGGTATTTATCGCCGACTGGAACGCAGGCCGCGCGTTTCTGCATTCGAATACGTACGCCGGCAACGCGCTGGCGGTCGCGGTCGCGCTGGCCGCGCTTGACGTTTATGCCAGCAACGACGTGCTCGGCCACGTCGCTCGCGCGGGTCCTTTGCTGCGTCAAGGTCTTGCGGAGTTGGCCACTGAACATGCACACCTGCACGACGTGCGTGGCATCGGAATGATGGCCGCGGTCGACTTGCGCGCTGCCGACGGTTCGCCGCTTAATCCCCAACAGCGCACGGGATGGCGCTTCTCGCGTACGGCTGCGCAACGCGGTCTTCTGCTGCGGTCACTGGGGGACACCTGTTATTTGTTCCCTCCGCTCACGACGACCGCTGAAGAAATCCGGTTTTTGTTGCGCGCGTTTTCTGCTGACGGCTTCGCTCCGCCGTGCCCCTGACAATCTCCTGACGACCCCGCCCGCAAACCTTGGGGGGTGAATCGGTATATGACCAGCGTGAGCCGGCCACGTTGGACCTGTGTCCCGTGTGCCGCGCGCATTTTACAGAAACCTTTGGAGCCCCTGTGAACAAACTTCTTACCCTGATTGCCGCTGCACTCTTCATGTTGCCAACTCTTTCCACCTTTGCTGAGGATACGCCTCCCGCAGGCGAAAAGCCAAAAACTCCTGCTGAAGGCGGCGAGGGTAATCGTGGACGCGACGGTTTTATGAAGCGAATGATTGCTGAAAATCCTGAATTGGAGGGCGTCGATCCTAATTCGCCAGAAGGCCAAGAAAAAATTCGCGGGGTGATGCAGAAACGCATGGAAGCGGAAGCGCCGAGAATTCGTCAGCGCATGGCTGAAGGCCAAGTCGCTCAACACGCCGAGCTCAACAAACAAATGGGCATGACGCAGGAAGAATTCGACGCGATTAAACCGTTGCTGGTGGTCGTCGAAAATCTGCGCTCGCAAAAAGGCTTGGTCGATAATAGCGCCTCACGCGCCATGATCGGCGGAGCTTTTGGTGGGGGAAATCGCGGACGAAACAACTTCTTCAATCCACAAATGTTACTCGGCGACACGCAACTCGATCCAACGGTAACCGAGATTCAAGAAGCCGTGAAAGCGCTCAAAGCCTTGGTCGATGATAAGCAGGCCAACGCTCCTGAACTGACCAGTGCCGTTGCACGGCTGCGCAAAGCACGCGAGGGTTTTGCAGCCGTGTTGGAAAAAGCACAGAAAGATCTGCGCGCTGTTTTGACTCCGCAACAAGAAGCCATGTTGGTTGATCGCGGAACCTTGGAATAAAATCACTGCACAGGTAAGCGTCATCGGCAATGGACGTCGATGTTGCCGATGATCCTGCCGCGTTGATTGCTGTTGATCATTCACGGGATGGTGCACCAACGGTGTGCCATCCCGTACGTATGAGATCGTCCTCCAGGCTGAATCCCCCATCGCAGGTCCACTATGCTCTCGTCTCCCCTGCTGACTCGCCTGTGCGACGAACTGGCGCTTGATGCCACCAGCCGCGCAGCAGTGGCAACGCGAGTGCAAAATGGTGCGGCAATCGCCGAAGCTTTATTAGATGTCAGCGATGATCTGAACGTGGCAACTGCGCTCAGTTCTATACTCGTTCTGCGCTTGGCCACCTCGCCCGCAGAGCTTGCTCCTGAACCACATTGGTTAACCAAAGTTCCGCTGCGCGTATGGGCAGCGGCACGCGCATTGCCGCTCAAGGGTGGCGGTAAGAACAATGAAAGCGCGGATGATCCCGATGTGATCGCCGTCGCTGTCGCCGATCCACTCGACAGCGCCGCGCTTGATGCGGTGCGCGTGGCGTGCGGAGGAATCCTGCCACAGGTCGTCGTCGCTCCACGGCGATTACTGCATGACGCTCTGCGCGAACACCTGGGTGTGGGTGCGGACACCGTGCAAAGTTTGGTCGAAGGCAAAGGTGAAGAAGCACACGCCGAAGTCGATCTCGCTGACGCTGCCGAAGACGCCAGCATTATTCGTTTGGTCAATCAAGTATTACAGGAAGCGCTCGAACGTCGCGCCACCGACGTGCACTTTGAACCGTTCGAAGGCCGCTTCGCCGTTCGCTATCGCGTCGATGGCATTTTAGTCGAAGCCAAATTGCCCGCCGAGGTTCGTCGTTTGCAGGCGGCGATTGTTTCACGCATAAAAATTCTCGCCTCACTCGACATCGCTGAAAAACGATTACCGCAAGACGGCCGCATCAAACTTCGTCTGTCCGGACGCGAGGTCGATGTCCGCGTCAGCATTATCCCGATGCTGCACGGCGAAGCGGTGGTGTTGCGCCTGCTTGATCGTTCTGCGGCGCTCGTCGGGCTCGCAGGCACGGGCATGACCGGCCGACATCTGAACCTCTTCCATCGCGCACTCGATTTGCCGCACGGCATTGTGTTGGTCACCGGACCAACCGGCAGCGGCAAGACCACCACGCTGTATGCCGGTTTATCGCGCATTAACACGCCGGATCTGAAAATCGTCACCATCGAAGATCCGGTCGAATACCAATTGGATGGCATCAATCAGATTCAGATCGACACGCGCACTGGCTTGACCTTTGCCAAAGGATTACGTGCGATTTTACGTCACGATCCTGACGTGGTGTTGATCGGTGAAATCCGCGATCGTGAAACGGCAGAAATCGCCGTGCAAGCCTCGCTCACTGGTCACTTAGTGTTGTCGACGCTGCATACCAACGATGCCCCAGGTGCGGTGACGCGATTAATCGACATGGGTATCGAGCCCTACTTGGTCGCCTCAACTCTCGAACTGGTGGTCGCCCAACGACTGGTGCGGCTCTTGTGCACGCACTGTAAACGCGAACTTACCGGCGACGCGCGTGCCGATGCACTGCATGAAATTCCGGGCCATAGCGGCGTTTTATTCGGCCCGGTTGGTTGCCGCGAATGCAATAGCACCGGATACAGCAGTCGCTCTGGAATTTTTGAAACCTTGACCCTGAGCGCGCAACTGCGCCACGCCGCTGGTGAACAAGTGTCGTCACAGGCACTGCGCGACATCGCCGAAAAAGAAGGACTGGCGTCCCTGCGTGATGACGGGCTGCAATTAGTGCGCGATGGGAAAACTTCGGTGGCTGAAGTCTTGCGCAATACGCACTCCGGTTCATTGGCGCGCTGACCATGCCGACGTTTGAATATCTGGCGCTTGCCGCTGACGGTCGTGCTCGCTCGGGTCGTATCGATGCCGATGACGCGATAGCGGCGCAACGTGCCATCGAAGCGCAAGGTTTGGTTCCGACCGAAGTCAAACCCGCCAGTACTGGCGGCATGCTCGGCAGTCGGGTGCCCACCGCGCAAGTCCTAGCGTTCGCGCGTTCGCTTGGCGGACTGATCGCCGCTGGCGTGCCATTATCGCGGGCACTCACCGTCATTGAACGCGAAGCAACGCACGCTGGCGCAAAAGCCGCATGGTCACGGATTCATGCGCGCGTGCGTGACGGCGCATCCTTAGCCGATGCCATGCGTGATGAGGGTAAATTATTTCCACCAGTGTTCGTTGCCATGGTTCGCGCTGGCGAAGCGGGTGGTTTTTTGGACGTCGTGTTGGAACAAGTTGCCGACTATCTTGAACGCACGCGTGAACTCATCGGACGCGTCGGAGCAGCGCTGATCTATCCGGCGATGCTCTTGCTGATTGCCGGTACGGTGGTGGCGTTCTTGCTGGTGTGGTTTATCCCGCGCTTCGCGACGCTGTTCGCTTCTTTCAATCGCGAACTGCCGTTTTTAACCCGCATGATTCAATACGTCAGCGACCTCTTGGTTCATCACGGTTGGATCCTGGTGGTGCTTGCCGTGCTTGGTGTGGTGGTCGGGAAAACGATTTTGGCGATGCCTAAGGGCGCCGCGTGGTGGGAAGGTTTTCAGCTGAAAATACCAGCGATTGGCTCCGTCAAGGCAACGTTGGCCCGCGTCCGTTTCTGTCGCATGCTCGGCACCTTAATGAAAGCTGGCGTGCCATTAATGAATGCGCTGACGGTATCGCGCGAAGCGGTTGGCAATCCGGTGTTGGCCAACGCGCTGGTCGCGGCCACCGAACGTGTGCGCCAAGGCGAATCGCTGACCACGGCTTTAGCGAACATGGGCACCATGCTGCCG
>JANMYZ010000242.1:0-7238 GCA_031382605.1 Planctomycetota bacterium
CCGTTGGGGCGGCCCATGCGGATTCCTATGACGATACGCCCCCACGCGGCGACTTCGATTGTTAGAGCTCTGGGGCACTGCCAGCATCCTACAGTAGGCAAGGGCCAGGTGCGAATCGATCGACCAAGCCTGAGATTTACGTTCCAAGTGGGCGCATCTGGCATCGTCTTGAACTTACCGAGCCAGCGACTGCGCCCTCCACCATGCACGATCTTCGCCAGCGAGTCGTTCCCGGCGTGCTCGTTGCGGGTCCTGGAGCCATTACAGCCGGGAGTGCGTTGGAGCGCCGAGATCGCGGAACGTCGGTCGCAGCCGCACTTACCACGCGCGGATTGGTCCGCTGGCATGAAGCCATTGGAGATGGACTACTTGGCACACAACAGATCGCACAACGGCACACCCCAGTTCTGCTCAAGGCGCTCATGGTGCATCGTGCTTCGTGGGGAGATGCGGCCGCGCTCATCCGCAATCCTGATCATGATCTACGCGAGCATCGTCTCGTCTGCTCTCGCATGCTGGGCTTCGGGCGCAAAGATCCGGAGACATTAATGACTGGTGGGTCAGCATCGAGCGTCTCGCTGGTGGCGCTCGGGGCGCTCGCACCAGGTAAAGCCGCACGGTTTCATCTGCCACTGCCAAACGAATTGCGAGGTCGGGTTTTCCCGCGTAAAGTCATTTCAACGCTCACTTGGTCGTCGCCGATTGCTCCGGAGTCAACAGCGTACCGTGCCATTTCGATGACTTGTCGCCTGTTTGGGAATCAGACCGAAACTTGGGGAGGTGGCAATGGTCGGCGCGTACAGCGTCGCGCTGATGCACGGGATTCGCTCAATGATGCGCTGGGGGGCCTGAAGCCGACAGAACGTCTAGAGGATCCCGCAGAAGGCGGGACAGTGGAGCACCTTATCTGGGAGGGAAGGTCGGTGATGACGTTCGATCCAGCATCCACCTATCACCTCCAAGTGGATTGCGAACAGGTTGCTGGTACAAAGGAATTGCGCGAAAAAACCTATCCATTTGCTCTGGTGCTCAGCTTCGCATTTGCAGAGGACATTGGCATCGACCTGTATGCGAAAGTGCAGGCCTCAGTCAGCATTCCATTGGGAGCCTTAGCGCGGTAAGAGCTCACTACTCGTAACTCGCAGCTCGTAGCATTTGAATTTACGGCGTTACCGCTTTCGCCGGCAACGTGTACTGGCGCGGCAAATATAATTGCCCAGGCTGTTGGCATAAAGGTCGGTGGCATAAAGGAAAAGGTGGATGACATAAAGGACATACGCATTTCTTTCGTCACCGATTTGCAGAACAGGCAAGATTATAATGCCAGACCACAAATCATTGATTTTGTAGACTCTTTCCCTGCCCTTTCCCCGCTCGCGATCGAGTTGAATACCCCTTCACGCCACGCGTTCATGTTGCCGTCCGTTTCGCGGTTTATTTTAAATTCCCAGCCCAACGGACTTTGATGCCCAGGTCTTTGCCGACTTTGGCCATCAGGTCGTCTGCGGTGGCCATGGTGCATCCATCGAGGTCGGCCACCGCCAAGTGGACGGCGTCTAAAGTACGTAGGCGATCTTTCGTCTGCCACATGTACGCGGCGGCGTGATCGTAGTGTCGGCGTTCCAGTTCGGTTAGGCGGAATATGCCAGTGGCAACGTCTTGTTTGAAGTCATCCCAGGCGGCTTGTGCATCGGCCTTGGTGAGTGTTTTATCATGGACCTTGCGGCGAAAGGCTGAGCTAACTTCCGTCAGCACCAGCGACGAGATGACGCGCTGCGGATGCCCGTCGAGTACCTGCTCGGCCTGAGCGCTATGAATCTCGGGTACATAATAGGCGACGATCACGCTGGTGTCGCAATAGATGGTGGTCGTCATCGTTCCTCAGCGCGCATCATGGCCACGGTGCTGCGAGTGACCTTTGCACCGCGCTTGACCATGGCTGCTCGCGCTGTTGTTCGGCTGGGTAACGGACGAACGGCCTGCGCGGCAGGCACGATGCGTGCCACCTCGCGTCCTCGGCGGGTGATGGCCACCACTTGGCCAGAGCCGACCTGGGCAATGATGTCGGCCAGGTTTGCCCTGGCATCGCGAATACTAACGCTGTGCATAATTACCTCAGAGTACACGACGGTTGTACACGTGTGTCGAAGGAGGCAATCGAGGAATGAAAATTACTCAAGCAGGTAAAGGACATCTCTGAGGCCATTTGCATCTAGTAGGCCTGCATGTTCGGATTCGCCGTGCGTCGTCCCCGTTGGGGACTTCGAGACATTGGCGCTTTGGTCCCGGCGCTGAAGCGCCGGGCTGGCCTTACGTCGTCCCCGTTGGGGACTTTTAGATTTAAGTGATTTACAATTTACATCGCTAAAATTGCTTTTGTACCTGTCCTAAAATTTCCTGTTTTTTCCGATTGATGTCACGCCTGATGATTTAGCAGCGCCCGTGCCTGTCCCAGATGATAATGATTCACGAACGGGCAATGCCTGCTACGGTGCCGAAATGCCCTTGGCCCTTGTCATTGATCACGAACGTCTGGCCAGCCTCTGCCGCCAGTACCATGTCGCGAAACTAGAACTGTTTGGTTCACGTGCGAAAGGCACGGCGCGGCCTGATAGTGATGTGGATTTATTGGTGACGTTTGAAGAGGGAAAAACACCGGGTTACGCTTTCGTGACCTTTTGCGAAGAGTTGGAAACCATTTTCGGGCGAAAGGTGGACGTGCTCAGTCAGAAGTCCGTAGAACGAGATTTCAATGATATTCGCCGCCAGAGCATTTTGAGCCGCACCGAGTCCTTGTATGCCGCTTGATGAGCGTGACAGGCGGAACTTAAACTAGACACACAATTTTTAATACCCTTTGCGCTGTTTTGGTACTCGCAGAACAGATCAGTGGTGCGTCCATGTCAGCAGATTTCAGCCAATGCCGGAAGCTCATACCAGGGGATCAGGCGCACGCCTTCGCGCAGGCCGGCGCTGGTGCCGCCGTGGATCAGCACCGGGGGTTCGGCGTCGGGTCCGGCAAGGGTGACCCAGCGGGTGAGGCCGCTGAGCCAATCGCCGGCGATGGTCGCGCCGGATTTGCATTCGATGGGCAGCAGGGTCTGGCCGTGGTCGGCGAGCAGGTCGATCTCGTCGCCGACGTGGTTGCGCCAGAAAAACAGGTTCGCGCTTTCGCCGCGTTGATAGCGGCCTTTGAGCAGTTCGCTGAAAACCCAGCTTTCGAAAATTGCACCGCGCGCGGGGTGCGTCGCCAGGTGATCGGCATCCTGTACGCCCAACAGTCGGCAACACAGTCCGCTGTCGAGCCAATGCAGCTTTGGCGTTTTCACTAGGCGTTTGCGGAAGTTGCGGTGATGCGGCTGCACTAAACAAATCAGGCCGCTGGTCTGCAACACGCCCAACCACGATTTGGCGGTGTTGACCGAAACCCCGGCATCAGCGGCCAACGCTGACAGATTGACCAACTGTCCGACCCATCCGGCGCACAGGGTGACGAAGCGCTGAAACGCGGCGAGGTCGCGGATTTCCAACACTTGGCGCACATCGCGTTCGATGTAGGTGGTGATGTAATCCGCCAGCCAGAAGCGCGGCGGCAGATCGCGGTCATACAGTGGTGGATAGCCCCCGGTGATCAGCAGCGTATCCAGCCGATCCGGCGCGCGGCCGGCGGCCTGCAGTTCGCCCAGGCTGAACGGTAACAGGTTGATCAGCGCGATGCGACCGGCCAACGATTGGCTGATCGCCGCCGACAACGCGAACACCTGGGATCCGGTGAGGATAAATCGCCCAGGGCGCGGGTCGTTGTCGACGATCGTCTGGATGACGGACAACAGCGCCGGGACGCGTTGAACCTCGTCCAGGATCATGCCGCCCTCGCGAGCCAGGAAGCCTTTGGGATCGCGTTGGGCAAAGGCCAACAGCTCAGGATCTTCGAGATTCAGGTAGGCGTGATCGGGAAAGCACGACCGCACCAGAGTGGTCTTGCCCGCTTGCCGAGGGCCGGTGACGCCCACCACCACTTGCTGCCGGGCAGCAGCAAGCAGGCGATCACGAGCGATGCGGGGAATGGGCACGGGTCCCTCTTACAGATTTGCAATAGAAATGCAAATTATAATATGTAAGCCTAAGTATTTTTAGCGCAATATCTTACCGTGGTCACACCGCGCTTGCCTTGGGCAAACGCGGCGAGATTCAGCTACGATTCGTAGCTCGTAGCTCGAAGCTCGTAGCTCGTAGCTACTGTATTTACGGCGTCACCGTTTTCGCCGGCAAGGTGTGCTGGCGCTGTAAATACAATTGCCCAGGCAGCAACGCGTGGGCGAGCGCTTCTTGGGTTAATTCTGGCCACGCGTCGGTGACTGCCGTGAGACGATCTTTTTCGTCGATCAAAAATCTCCGCGCGGGTTCGCGTGGCAAATGGACGACCAGGCGATTTCCGACGCGATACCCATGAGCATCGCCGAACTGCATGATCGCGCGACCGGGAGCGTCGGCAGGCTGGCGTAGTAAATCGTGACCAAGCAGTGGATGCTCCAAATCCAATCCCAGACGTGGCAACAGCGTCGGTAACAAATCTAATTGGCTGCAAACTTTGTCGTAGGTCCCAGGCGTAAAACCCGGACCAATGATTAAACCAGGGAGATGAAACGCGGTTACGGGTACCAGTGAATCGCCAATGGTGCGAACGTTGTGATCAGCGACGACTAAGAAAATCGTGTTGGCGAAATAGGGATGCTTGCGCGCAGCGCGGAAAAATTCACCGATGGCGTGATCCGCATATTTGATGGCGTTATGCAGGGTCTGCTTGGGCTGCTCGTACAGCTCGATGCGTCCATCAGGAAACTCAAATGGGACATGGTTGGAGGTGCTCAGCAGCACCGCCGTGAAAGGCTTATCGCCCAGCTGCGCGAGGTCAGCGGCGGCACGATACGCCAAATCACCATCGCATACGCCCCACACACCGGCGAATTCAGGATTTTTGAACATGGGTTGGTCAACGATGTTGCTGAAGCCGTTGCCTTGGAAATACGTCCGCATGTTATCGAAGTGGCTTTCACCGCCGTAGAAAAAGAATGACTCGTAGCCGTGTCGACCAAGCAAATAAGCAGGCGTAAAGAAATCACGCTGACTGAGTCCCAGTTTTACCGTGGAACGCGCAGGACTTGGCGGGAACGCACTGACCACGGCTTCGATACCACGCACGGTGCGGGTGCCGGTGCCATACAGTTTGGTGAGCAACAATCCTTCTTTGCTGAGCGCATCGAATTCCGGCGTCAGCGGCAGACCGCCCAAGCAACCAACGAATTGCGCGCCAAGGCTTTCTTCTAAAATAATCACTAAATTCAGCGGGCGTTCCCGGCGTGGTGACGCTTCTACGCGGTGTAACAATGGAATTCGCGAATCGGTGAAGGCGTCTTCTGGCAAGCCCGTGGCGTGACGCACCAGATTGATAACGCGGGCGGGATCCATTTTGCCATAAACCGGGGCGAAATCAGCCTCGTCTTGCAGCAGGTAAAGCGCATAGCCTGCGGTGTAGGTCGAGTTGAGCGCCAATTGATTGAGTAAATTTTCATTACTAAACGCTGCCGTAGAAATGTTCACCGGGCGATGCGACAAGGTGCCGCGAATACCTAAGAACAGGATGCCACCGACCAGCGGGAATATCGCCACGCGCACCCACCAACGCCACGCCACGGAATGCTCCGTTACTAAGCGGCACCAGCGCCATGCGCCCCACGCTGCCAACGGAATGATGACTGCGGCAGCCAACAAACTGCCCCACGCGCTTTTGAGCACGGTTTCTGCCACTTCTTTTGGGTGGTTAAGATATTCCCAAAACAAGCGATCTGGGCGATGATCGAATTCATCTAAGAAACGCACCGTTGCCAATTCCATGAAAACTAAGGTAAGCAAAACCAGCGTTCCATAGATCGCCACGATCTTGCGCGCCGCCCCTGTCCATGCCGAAGGAAATAATAGCATCACCAACGTCGGAACGGTCAGCACATAAGCCACCAGCACCGAATCCATTCGCATACCGACTAAAAATAACCAACCCCAGCCATCGACCACGGTGACCCGTTGAGCAAACATCAACGTATGGCCAAGTCGGGTAAGCGAGAGCAACCCCATCACCAACAGACCGATGCCCAACAACGGCAAGAACGGACCGAGGCGCGCCAGGAATCCGGTTGAGCGCGCTGGGCTCAGCGAATTCGCAGAAGCGGGCGAAGCAGGAATATCCATGACGCACAAACCTCTCACGAGCAAAGCCCGTTCGGTGGGGAATGCAGACGTTGCCGAGCGAGACCCGCACGTGCAACCGGAACCAGCTTTTGGCTTCGCTCGGCCAGCTGACGACTTCCGCTTCTGAGCGAGCACAGCACAGTCTACGGATGCTTACCGCTCTCCACGGCTTCACTGAAACCGACGAAACTTGGGCCGAGGTCCTCGCGCCGCTCGCACGACCGCTGCGCTGTCCGCTGTTGCCAGGGCATGGCTGGTCGCCGTGTCCGGCTGGAACGTCGTTGCCATCCGTAGCGAAAGACATGGCGCGCACGCTGCCAGCAGGCGATCTGCTCGGTTACAGTTTAGGCGGACGTCTTGCGCTGCAGGTCGCGCTCGACCATCCGGCGCACGTACGACGACTGGTGTTGATCAGTTGCACTGCCGGACTGCGTGATGCGAAAGAACGCGAACGTCGCCAGAGCCACGATCTGCATTTCGCCGAAGTCTTAGAAGAAGATGGCATCGCCCCATTCGTCGCGTGGTGGGAAAGAAACCCCGTTTTGAAAGCCACCCGCCCAGTGTCACGGGCGCAAGCCGATCACCTGCGTTATTGCCGCCTCAATCAAGATCCGCATGGACTCGCCGGAGCATTACGCCACCTCGGCACCGGCGCGATGGCTGATCTGTGGCCTCGACTCGGCGAATTGCGCATGCCCGTGTTACTGATCGCCGGAGCCGCAGACCAACGCTACGCCACCGTGATGAAAGAAATGGCCGCGCTAATTCCAGGTGCCAAATTAGAACTGATTCCCAGCTGCGGCCACGCGGTGCATCGCGAAGCGGCAGAAGAGCTGCTGAATCTTTTACGGAGATTTCTGAGCTAAAGTTCTGCGACTACGCGACCAAAAATCAGCCAGCTGCCGCTAAATTTTCCTTCAACACGCGAGGATGACGCGCAGCAACACGCAGGAGTGCCAATGCTGGCCCCTCCGGCTTGCGCCGATCCTGCT
>JANMYZ010000704.1:0-2542 GCA_031382605.1 Planctomycetota bacterium
GCTCGCATCGTCAGCGCGACCGCGCGGGCAAACACCACGCTGGCGCAGATGTTGATCGATTATGCGCGCGAACGTCTGGCCGCTCAGCGTCCGGTTCCAGTCGACTTGTGGGACGCGGCCCGTCCTGGATGCAACCTGATACAACGCGCTGAACTCGATCGCTTACACGCCAGCGCTCCGGCTGTGACGGCGTAACATCGTTGATCTTCGTTTTTCAGCTTTTTTGTAACTTTTTCTCACTTCGGGAGTCCTGCCATGAAACTGATTGATCCTCACGTGCACATGAGTTCGCGTTCCACCGACGACTACGAAGCCATGCGCGATGCTGGCGTGGTCGCGGTCATCGAACCCGCGTTCTGGGTCGGCCAACCGCGCACGACGCTGGGATCTTTTCAAGACTACTACGCCTCGCTGATTGGCTGGGAACGCTTTCGTGCTGCGCAGTTTGGCATTCGCCATTACTGCACCATTGGTTTGAACAGCAAAGAAGCCAACAACGAAGCGCTCGCCGAACAAGTATTGGAGATCCTCCCGCTGTTCGCCAGCAAAGATGGCGTGGTCGCCATCGGCGAAATCGGTTACGACGATCAAACTCCGGCCGAAGATAAAGCGTATCGCAAGCAATTGGAACTCGCGAAAGAGCTGAACTTGCCGGTGATGATCCACACTCCGCATCGTGATAAAAAGCGTGGCACCGCGCGCTCCATGGACGTCTGCATCGAACACGGCTTGAAACCCTCGTCCGTGATCGTCGATCATAATAACGAAGAGACCGTCAAAGAATGTCTCGACCGTGGTTTCTGGGCGGCCTTCACCATCTATCCCAAAACCAAAATGGGCAACGAACGCATGGTCGAAGTGGTGCGTAAATACGGCAAAGAACGCATCATCGTCGACAGCAGCGCCGACTGGGGCGTCAGCGATCCGTTAGCCGTACCCAAAACCGCGCGCCTGATGCTCGAACGCGGCCTGCCGCGTGACCACGTCGAAGCGACCTGCTACGGCAACGCACTGCTCGCCTACGGTCAATCCGGCCAGTTCAACGAAAGCGATTGGCTGACACCATCCGCAATCGATCAACGCACGTTGTTCGAAGGCAACAGCGTTTTACGCGGCCAACAGCCGCGAGTTGATGAATCGGTCGCGGGCAAGGGGATGATTTCGTAGGGCGGGATTTTCGTAGCGGCTCTTATTTGCAGCCGTGACGACAGGTAACGTCGACATGACCACGACTGGCCGCTGGTAACGTCAGCTTTACTAACGGGGAAAGCTAGTAACGTTGACGTTACCAGTCATGGCACGCAGCACCGGCACTTATCACACCAGCGGCACACGCGACGAACCTGTCCGCGCTTTCGTGCCGCATGCCCTTCCTCCGAGCAGGCCAGCCTTGGTGTTGGCGGGCGACTTGGAGCGTGCACATCAGCAGGCGGTTGCGGCGCTTGGACGGTTGGCGGTCGCTGGGCGGATGGTTCCCAGCGCTCAGTGGTTTCTCTACGGTTTTGTCCGTAAAGAGGCGCTGGTGTCGTCGCAGATCGAAGGCACTCAGGCTACGTTCCAGGACGTGGTCGAGTTCGAGGCCACTCGGCGAAACGAACGGCCTGCTGATGTCGAGGAGGTTTGCAACTACGTCGAGGCGCTGACCTACGCTCGCAGCCAACTGGCGAATCCTAAAGGTTTGCCCTTGAGCAGTCGATTGCTCTCTCAGGCTCATGCCCGCTTGATGCGTGGGGTGCGTGGCGCTGAAAAACAGCCTGGGAAAATCCGCACCAGTCAAAACTGGATTGGCGGTACGCGACCCGGCAACGCCAGATTCGTACCGCCGCCGCCAGAACGAATTGCTGAGTTGTTGGGCGACCTCGATCGTTGGCTGCATGCTACCGCTCATGTTTTGCCACCATTGGCGCGTGCAGGATTGGCGCACGTTCAGTTCGAAACCATCCATCCTTTTCTCGATGGCAATGGTCGCATTGGGCGACTCTTGATCACTTTGTTAGTGGAACATTGGGGATTGATGGATGCGCCGCTGCTCTACCTGAGTCTGGCATTCAAGCGCCACCGCTCGGTTTATTACGAGCGCCTTTCGGCGGTGCGGACTGCGGGTGATTGGGAAGGTTGGATTACTTTCTTTTTCGCCTGTGTAATCGAAGCCGCAGACGACGGCGTTCAGGCAGCGACGCGCATCTTCCGGCTGCTGGATGGTGATCGTCGACGCTTCATTGCGCTGCCCACGGCAACGGTCTCAGCACTGCGCTTGCTCGACCTCTTGCCGGAACATCCCATGGTCACGCTGGCGCTTGTCACCGAGCATTTGCAGACCAACAAACCCACCGCCATCCGCACCATCCAAGCACTGGAAGCGGCGGGCATCCTGCGTGAAATCACCGGCAAGGTACGCGACCGAATGTATGCGTATCACCAATATCTGGCGGTGTTGGGCGAGGATACGGAAGCATTGAAGTAAACCAAAAAAACGCAGTAGGAATTCAAGCTTCCACCGTCAAGTCGCCAAGAAAACCAAGGATTAGAAGTGAAATCTGGG
>JANMYZ010000328.1:0-9801 GCA_031382605.1 Planctomycetota bacterium
GGTTAGACTTCTCCGATCGTAGTCTTCGCTTGGGTTCCGGCTACGCTGGCCTGGGTTCTATTGATGGCTGTATCGAGGTTCACCGTGCGGGCGGTGGAATTCATTTACCACGAGCGCGAATGAAGACCCGATGGCCTGACGTGGCGATGGTACTAGGGTGCTACCCATGGCGCTACCGACCTTGATGGACCTGATGCGTCGCAGCACAGATTACCTGACTCAGCATGGGATCACCAATGCTCGTCGTGAGACCGAATGGATTTTTGCTGAGACTCTGGCGCTGACGCGGATGGATCTTTACACCCGTTTCGATATGCCGTTGGAGGATCAGCAAGTTGATCGCTTGCGCCAACTTGTGCAGCGTCGCGGGCGGCGTGAACCGTTAGCGTATGTGTTGGGAAATCAGGCTTTCGGTAGGCTGACGCTAAAAGTTGGCCCAGGCGTTTTGGTGCCACGGCCTGAGACCGAAGAATTGGTGGAGTTCGTGCTCGCACGTTTTCCTGCCACCACTCACGTGCGGGTACTCGATGTGGGAACCGGTTCTGGAGCGATCGCGCTCGGCATCAAACAGGCGCGTCCGACATGGGAGATAACGGCGACGGATGCGAGCGAGGAAGCGCTCGCCTTCGCCCGCGCCAACGGCGAACGACTGGAACTCGCGGTCCATTGGGCGCATGGACATTTGGCGCAGCAACAACAGGGTCCGTTCGATCTAATAGTTGCCAACTTGCCCTATATTGGTGAAGGCGAACGTGCGCAGTGTGATCCCGAGTTAGCCTTCGAACCGCAACGCGCATTATTTTCTGGAGCTGATGGCCTGGATTTGATTGGTGAATTGATTGCCGATGTATCGCGCTTGCTCACCCCAACGGGCGAAGCGATGTTTGAACATGGATGGACACAGAGCGCAGCGATCAGCGCTATCGCGCAAGCCAATGGCTTCACGGCGACCACCATTTGTGACCTTGCAGGAAAAGACCGCTTCGCCCATCTTACGCGTGCTGTCTAAATGATCGAAACCAGCATTACGCCGTCTGATTTAGTAGTTTTACAGCCCGTGGTGGCCGAACACGTCGATGGCAGAGGCGGACTCGTCGTGATTGTAGCCATGGCGCTCATCGGGTTGGTCAGTCTACGCGCCGCTCCCGCTCCGACCGAACCCTCGCGCGTTGCTTTAGGTGCTCTCGGTGACAACGAAGCCTGGATGGCGGATGCGTTACCCGGCATCGGAGCGAAAACCCGCGCCGCAATGTTTCATCAGCTTCGCGCCGGCCATCTGGAAGCTCTGCCTGAGCGTGCGCGTCAGATGGCGCGTCAGGTGTTCATTATTCCAGAAAATCTCGGCAGCTCAACGAAGGAGCATTAAACAGCACCCAAGTGCTGAATGAAAACGCCGGACCTGTGATTGACGGCAGCAGTCGTGGGCTGACAACGATAGCGATGTCCGCCGTACTTGGCTTTCTTTTTGGCGCTTTCATTGGCTCGTTCCTCAACGTGTGCATTCATCGTTTGCCGCGTAATGAAAGCGTAGTTTTACCGCCAAGTCGGTGCTATTCCTGCGGCACCCAGGTGCAGTGGTACGATAATTTACCGGTGATCAGCTATCTCTTGCTACGTGGTCGTTGTCGCTGGTGCGATGCGACGTTTAGTCCGCGCTATTTGGTGTTAGAGCTCATGGTTGGTGCTCTCAGCGCATTGGTGATGTGGTGGGCGTTCAACGATCCCGCTGCTCCGGCGCCGTGGTTGCTGGCTGTGGGCGCCAATGATGTGGTGGCGCGTGCGATTGCGGCGGCGGTTACCTTGTCACTGGCATATTTATTGGTGGTGGCGTCGTTCATCGATCTTGAGCACATGATTATTCCCGATGAATTAACCAAGCCTTTTCAATTGGCGGCCCCGTTGTTGGCGTTGGGCACGGGTTCAGTTCTTGGACATAAACTTTTATTTGATCCAACGACGTGGTTGGTGCATCAGAACATCCTCAATCAACCAGTGATGACGACGTCGGTTTTTGTCTGGAAATTTAGCGTGGTGGTTGGGATCGTTCTTTTCACTCTCGCGCTGTCGTTGCCGTTGGCGAAAATCATTTACAGTCGGTTTTGTCCGCCAGAACAACGGTGGGATGAAGCCAGTCACCAAGGTTTTCGTATGGGCGTTCTCTGGTTCATGGTGGCGACGGTGCCAGCATGCGCGTTGGTGTTGGGCTTAGTTTTTCTGCAACCTGGTGGCGATCACGGTTGGTGGCAGATGTGTGCTGGTCACGGCGCGCTGGCGATTTTTGGTAGCCTGACCGGATGGATGATGCTCTACGTGGTTGGTTTGCTCGGCACGGTTGCTTTCCGACGCAATGCGATGGGCTTCGGCGACGTGAAGTTCCTTGCCCCCATGGGCGCTTTTCTTGGGCCGATCGGAGTGGCGTATGCATTCTTCTTTGCCGCCATCGTTGGAACCATCGTTGGTTTGCCGATGCGCTTGCTCGCGAGTAAGCGCGAAATTCCCTTTGGCCCGTGGCTAGCGGCGGGAGCGATTCTTGCCCTGATATGGGCTCCGGACCTGCATCAGTGGCTCTTTAGTCAGATAAAATTTGGCTGATCGACATGGATCGCGGGGCGTTGCGCCTCCGCACTCGACAACCGCCGACTGCTCCTATATTCCGCACCTTGCTTTTTTCAGCGGCAACCGCCGCGCAGCTTTTTCAGCGGCATCCGCCGCCCATATTCAAATCATACGCCGTAACAGCGTGCAGGGTGGAGAACTTTCGTGGTGGTCGATGACGCAACGCGTAAAGCAAAAGTATTAATTGAAGCGCTGCCGTTTCTTAAGCGTTTCCACAATCAATTCATGGTGGTGAAGCTCGGTGGCGAACCGATCGAAAACCCTGCGGTGCTCGATTCTTTGTTGACTGACTTGGTATGGCTGGAGCAAGTCGGCGTTCATCCCATCTTGGTGCACGGCGGTGGTAAATCGATTAGTCGCGCGATGGAACAAGCCGGTCTGACGCCAGTCTTTCATCAAGGTCGTCGCGTCACGGACGCTGCCACGGTGGCGATCGTCGAACGCGAAGTCGATCGCCTCAACGAACAGATTCATGATCGTATTTTTGCTTTGGGCGGCGCTGCGATTCAACTCAGTACGCCGCATTTAGCGGTACAGGGCGAGATCTTGGACCCAGCGTTGGGCTTCGTTGGTCGTCCGACGGGAATTGATCGCGAGCGCTTGGTGCGGTACGCCACGCGCGGGCTGATTCCCGTGGTTCCACCGCTCTCGGTGATGCCGGATGGCCAGATTTTAAATACCAACGCCGATGATATTGCGTTGGCTGTCGCGAGTGGTTTGGGTGCGGCGAAGCTGGTGTTTCTCAGCAATGTCCCAGGAGTGCTCACCAATCCGAAGGACCCCAGTACGCGTATTTCCAGTCTTACGGATCGCGAAGTACGCCGCCTGATCAGCGAAAAAGTGATCACCGACGGCATGATTCCCAAGGTCGAAAGCTGCATCGCGGCGCTCGAAGCGGGTGTCGGCAAAATTCACATTATCGAAGCCAGCATGCCGCACGCGTTGCTCTTAGAAATTTTCACCGCCGAAGGTATCGGCACTGAACTGCGCCTCGAAACGGTTCGCGCAGCTCGGGCCTGACATCACCACACCGTTTTTTCGCGGCCAGGAGGCCGCTATGCTCAAGCACTTTATCAGCCTCAATGATCTCACCTCAGATCAATTCCGTGATCTGTTGGCCGTGGCCGCCTACCTCAAACGTCGGCGTGCTCAGGGCATTCTTGAAACCGCGCTGGCGGGCAAAACCCTGGCAATGATTTTCGAAAAACCGAGCCTGCGCACGCGACTTTCTTTTGAAGTCGCGATGTCGGAACTCGGCGGACGTTCGCTGTATATTCGCGGCGAAGAAGTCGGCATGGGTACGCGTGAACCAGTGCGTGACGTGGCACGAGTCATCAGTCGTTATGTTCAAGGCATCATGGCGCGGGTGTTCAAGCACCAAAGCGTTGAGGAATTGGCCTTTTATGGCGGCGTTCCCGTCATCAATGGTTTGTCCGACGAATGTCATCCGTGCCAAGCGCTTGCTGATTTCTTGACCATCCAAGAACACCTGGGCACTATTGCTGGACTACGCGTGGTGTTTATTGGCGACGCCAACAACGTCGCGCGCAGCCTTGCACGTGCGGCGATTCTTTCTGGCTCGCAGATGGTGCTGGCCTGCCCGCGTCATTACGCTTTTACGCCAGCAGATATTACTTCTTTCGGGGCAGCATGGGGCACGCAAGTAATCCAAGTACATGATCCCGTCGCTGCCGTCGCTGGTGCGCATGTGTTGTACAGCGATGTCTGGACCAGCATGGGACAAGAGGCGGAAAAAGCAGAGCGTTTAGAAGCGTTCCGTGGGTATCAGATCAACGATGATTTGATCGCCAAAGCGCGCGCCGATGTACGCATCATGCATTGTCTGCCTGCACATCGCGATGAAGAAATCACTGACAGCGCGGTTGAACACAAGCGCTCCATCATTTTTGATCAGGCCGAAAACCGCATGCATGCACAGAAAGCGATCCTGCGCTTGCTGATGGCGCCTGATGCCGAATCGGTATTAGCTGCTGCGCGCCTTTGAACGCTTTTTTTTCGTTTTTTATCACGTCCGTTTTTCACCTCTGCTTACTGAGTACCAATGCCGCTTCGTCCCCTGACTTTCCAACGCAAATACGTCAAACATCCTGCTGGCTCATGCCTGGTGTCGTTTGGTGAAACCCGCGTGCTGTGCACGGTGTCAATCGAAAAAGAAATTCCTCCGTTTCGTCGCGGCAGTGGCGGCGGTTGGCTGACCGCAGAATATTCAATGCTCCCAGGCTCCACCACGCCGCGTAAACGTCGTGACGGAATCAAGCAAGATGGTCGCAGCGTCGAAATCCAACGCCTCATTGGACGGAGCCTGCGCGCGGCGGTTGACATCGACAAGCTGGGCGAAATCACCCTCGCGATTGATTGCGATGTCTTGCAAGCAGACGGCGGCACGCGCACCGCCGCCATCACCGGCAGCTGGGTGGCGTTGTATGATGCGCTGACGTTGTTGGCTACACAGCAGGGAAAAGCCGGTCCATCGCACTATTTACTCGGTCAGGTTGCGGCGATCAGTGTTGGCATCGTTGGCGGTAAATTAGAAGTCGATCTTGATTACGCCAAAGATAGCAAAGCTGATGTTGATATGAATGTGGTGATGCGCGGAGCCGATTTCATCGAGGTTCAAGGCACCGGCGAACAAGGCGTGTTCGCGCGTGCTCAGCTCGACGCGTTGCTTGATGCTGCTGGTGGCGCCATTGCTCAGATCCAAACCGCCCAGCGCGCCGCGCTAGGGATTTAACCGCGGTTATCATGGGCGATCACCTGCTTCGTCGTGCTCGCCCATGAATCTCGCTCGCCGTGTCTTCACCGTCAGCGGCTGGACCTTCATCAGTCGCATCCTCGGACTGGTGCGCGATCGCCTGTGGGCTGGAGCGATGGGCGGCTCGTTAATGCTCGATTGTTTTCTCATGGCATTCGCGCTGCCGAATTTGCTGCGCAATCTTTTTGGTGAAGGCGCGCTGTCGGCAGCGTTTATCCCACGCTATGTACAAGCCCGTGACCGCGATCCCGCAGCGGCAGAACGTTTTGCTGGCGCTGTGCTGACGCGACTGGCCATCGGATTAACCATCTTGTCGGCATGCGGTTATGTGGCGGCAGCGGCCATGTTGTGGTGGGGCAGTGGACGCGGAGTCATCATCGCAGCGATGGCGTTACCACAGATTCCTTTCGTTATTTTCATCTGCATCAGCGCGATTTTGTCGGGCATGCTCAATGGCCGGCGCCATTTTTGGACACCGGCGGCAGCGCCGGTAATTTTGAATCTATGTATGATTGCCACCGTCGTACTGAACCCAGAAGATGAAGTCTGGGCGCTTCCTTATGCCGTTTTACTGGCTGGGGTTTTGCAAGTCGCCTTGCTGATGTGGGGATTGCGTACGACCGGCGGAGTGCCGCCGATCGTGACGGTTGCCGACGATCACGTGCGAGATTTACGCCGCGCGATTGGCCCGAATTTACTGGCGTCCGGCGCCTATCAGCTCAACGCGTACCTTGATAGTATTATCGCTTTGATCTTCGTTCCTGGCAGTGGCGCGGTGGCGATTCTGTATTTTGGGAATCGTCTCCTGCAGTTCCCTATGGCATTAATTGGTCACGGCGTAACCACCGCTGCTTATCCAGAAATTGCCAGCCGCGCCGCCGAAAGTTGGCAAGCCACTGGCGATGGGCTGCGTCAGGCCAGCCGATTGCTCGCCTTTTGGTTACTGCCAGCAGCCGTTGGCTTGCTGGTCACCGCAGAACCGTTGGTACGCACCATTTATCAAACTGGCTCATTCGACGAGGCATCGGTCGCGCGCACGATTTTAGTCACGCAGATGTTGGCCTTGGCATTGTTACCCATTTCATTGTCGAAATTACTGATGCGCGCTTTTCATGCTCGGCTAGATCAGCGCACGCCAATGAACATCAGTCTAGCCATGGTTGGGTTGAATCTGGTCCTCAACCTGATCTTAGTACAAACGAAAATGCAGGAAGCGGGCCTCGCGTTGGCTACAGCGCTATCCAGCGCAGTCGGCTGCGGCATTTATTTATATATGCTTCATTGTCGTGGTACCGGCGCCGTGATGGATTGGCGCGGGTTACTTCGCCCATTCATCGCGTCGGTGGCTATGGCAGCCGCCGTACTGATTTTGCTGTGGTATTGGCCGCAACCAGAAGGCCACGGATCGAGTATCGCCGCGCTACGCTTAGCCGCAGCAATCGGATTGGGCATGGGAATTTATTTGGCAATCACGGGTACTGGCTGGATGCGAAGAAAATCACTTCGAAATGTGAAATAACATCAAAAAATCCCGTTCATTGCCTTTAGTTGGCGCCTTCGCGCCTTGGCGGTGGAAGTTTCGATTCCGATTTTCTCAAACTTACGCTTTCGGCGTCTTGCCCAACACCACATCAAACTGCGCAGTAAGTTCGCCCGTGTCGCCTGTCGGTTTGAAATCAACTAAGACCGAACGCCTAGCCGCAGGATCGGTGAATGAGCGTAAAACGCCGTCGCGTTCATTACCTGGATCGCCATTAATATAGCACTGCGTCGTCAGCAATTCAGTTTCGCCGTGACGAATTTTGACGTGAATATGTGGCGTACGCCCAGCGTACTTGGTTGGCTTGATGGTCCGGAAACGATAATTTCCGTCGTTATCAACCTGACAACGGCCGAAGCCCTGGAATGCGGAATCAATCTTACCGCGGTCACCGCCGCCAGTGTGGAGATAAACGCCGTTGGAGTCGCATTGCCAAATTTCGATCACCGCGCCACGCAGCGGCTTCCCCTGTGTATCAAGAACACGCCCACTCAGATGAGCAACGGTACCTTTTGCCGGATCGAGGCGACCCTTGATCAACACCAAATCGTTGTCTTGGTCGAGCGGTAGTACGTCCGGATAAAACGGACCTTCTGTTTGGGCCGGCGTCGCCATCAAATTCGCTGTGCGCACGGTTTCGGTAGCACACGCGGTTAAACCAACCGCAACCAGTCCAAGAAAACCACGCCGAGGAATAATGAGGTTACGCATAAGTTCTCCGTAGCGGCGGAGTCTGTAAAAGTCGATGTCCAAGCACAATCAATCGTTAGCCGAGTGGTTGCTGGCGTATGACGGAGAGTCATGACGCCAGTGCATACGCAGCACTTTACGGCATTTTAGCTGAAAACTGACGATGGGAACGGATCTTTGAGTTCGCCTCTCCATGCTCGTCGACCCACGGCGTGAGTATCGTTACGATGGGGATCTCTATTCTTTTTCACTGCACGGTCGCTGTGCTCGCTGGATGCAGTACGTGCGAATAAAGCGAAGGCTTAAAAAAAACGACTCACATAGTTCCCGCGCATGAAATTATTCAAATGGTGCACCGTCGCATGATACCGCGCATTTTGAATCCTAGGTCATTGCTGAGACTAAAGCGCCAAGCGCCGCCGCGACCAATGTCACCATGATCCAAACGAAAAGCTCGCAAGGAGACAGAGGGAGCACAAAAGGTGAGCACATAAAAGGGGAGAACAAAGAGGGGCATAATTAAGGGGACACACATTGTGGATGTTAGCCAACTTGCCACTCGTCCATCGAGCGAGGTCGATTCATATTCGCTTCATGTCACAAACATACCTCTTGGCCAATGCGGTTCTTTATCTTTTATTTTCGGTATGGTGTGTGATTTCACCAGTGAATACGGCATCTTTCATCGGATTTTCGATGACCTCTCCCGCTGGGCAGTCCGAATGGATGGCGGTATACGGCGGTTTACAAGGAGCCTTAGGATTGTTCTTTTTGCACGCAGGATTGAGCAAGCGTCATCAATCGTCAGCAATACTTTTGGCCTGCTATCTCTACACCGGTCTCGTCGCATTACGTTTACTGAGTGTTTACGATACGGGATTGGCGACGCTGGGTAACGCAAAAATGACTTTGGGGCTAGAGGTCATCTTAGGGCTAGGTGCGTATTTTTCTTGGTGGTTCACGCGTTCGCCGAGCTCAGGAACGCATAAGCCATAGGTGACGATCGTTTACTGGGGATATCGTTGTTAGTTATTACGATATAATGACGCGTGCAATTATCGTTCTGTAAACGCTTGTGAGGCCATTAGCCAGAAGGTGGATTAAGTATGATACGCTTCTTAAATTTTATACTCGCTTTGACACTGGTGGCATCGGCATCTGCTCAAGCCCAAGAGGCGACACAAGAAGTCGCTGGCGTCACACTGCAAGCAACTGCCATGGTGGGCGATAAAAAGTTAAGCTTACGCGGTGGTTTCCTGTTGCGTTACAAACTGTTTTTTAAGATCTATGTGGCCGCACTGTATTTGCCGGAGGGCGCAGTCGAGCAGACCGCAGTCGGCGATATACCGCGTCGTATAGAGTTTCACTATCAACGAGAATTGACTGCTGCACAACTCGTTGAAGCAACCAATGGCACGATAAACCGTGGGCGCGACGATGTGGCGATTGCTCAGATAGCGAGTCAAGTGGGAGCATTTAACCTGCTCTATCCCGACGTAAAGTCTGGGGATGTGATGAGCATTGATTACCATCCAGACCGAGGAACGACCATGCTCATTAATAGCGTGGAACGGGGGACTATTGTTGGACGTGAATTTTCGCGTGCCTTATTTGATATTTGGATTGGTGATCATTGTTTTGATCCAGATTTAAAGGCCGCCTTACTAGGAACGCCTAAGCCGTAGTCAGACTATTGCCGGTTGCGGGCTTCTGTTATGGGCTCCTGTCATGGCAAACGGTGGCGAAATGAAATTGACAAAGGCAGTTAGGGTCGGCGGCAGAATCGGTAATGACTTACCAGCCATTCGGTGCCATTACGAAATGCCCATAACTCTTCACAGGCCATAAAGAACATGCGCCAGCGTTGAATAAGACGCTTGGCTTCAGCAGGAGCATGGTCGCGCGAAAATATCTCCAGTGCTTTGACCGTCTGTTTATCAAGATTGCGTAACCATAATGCGGCGGTGCGCGCATAGTGGGTTCCATTGACGCGCCAGTGCTGCTGAAGCGTTAAATGTTGTTGGTAGTAAGTGAAAAGTGAATCGCTTGGCATCATGCCTCCGGTGAAAAAATGCCGCGCCATCCAGTCGTCCTCGGCATCGTCGTTAAACGTATAGGCTGCGATCCGATGCGTGAATACGTGAATAAATAATTGCCCTTCTGGTTTCAGCCAGGAGGAAAT
>JANMYZ010000581.1:0-1963 GCA_031382605.1 Planctomycetota bacterium
TTACCGCTCACGGCCCAAGCCGGTCATCGTGGTGAACCCACGCCTTGCTCAACCCTGGGTCGCGAAGATTTTCGCTGAACACGTTCTCTATCACGAGCTTTGTCATCACGCCCAGGCCCACGCACCACTGCGCGGCGAATCGCCGCACAGCCAACGATTCCGTCGCTGGGAATCCCAATACCCACATCATGCGCTCGCTGCTGAGTGGGAACGACGACATCTAGAGCGCTTCTTGCACGGCTGATCCAGCGCCGGTTCGCTTGGATTTTCTGGCTTGTCCCGGCACTCGAAGTGCCGGGCTATTATCATGCTGCCCCTCACGGGGCGCGGACAGCATTCGCACCATGTGATGATGTCAGGCGAGGCTGAGCCAATCGCATTCTCGGATGACAAGGGTGCGATTTTTCCTTGTCGGTTGGATGCTTTTGCGGACTTGTCCCGTCCGTTTCCCAACTCGATTGTCGGATGACAAGAGTGCGATTTTTCCTTGTCGATGGGATGCTTTTGCGGACTTATCCCATCCCCCATTTCAAGTTATCCATATTGTATGATAATGTATATTATGGTGTATTTTAATTACCTCAAAAACAATCAAGGCAATGACTTAGGTGATTTGTTGGTAACTCGATGAAAGCTTACGGCTGACCAACTCTGTTTCTTTACGTCGTTCATGCGCTCAACGACCCACGGCGTTGCATCTCTGACCCAGTCGGTTGGAGCTGGCGGGATCGCGTGAGATCACATGGCTTTGTTGGTGCCCCGGTGAATAACCACCAACCAGCAATGACACCAACATCGTGAAAGGGATATTCGACGAATGAGTGAACCGCAGAACAAAACACCAATCCAAGACCGTCGTGAATCTTCCAACTTAGGACGGTCCTATCACGGAATGTCGGCGCCCATTCGGTTTGTGGTCTATTTCGTTTGCGGCCTAGCCGTGATGGGATTTATCGTGATCGCCATGCTCAAGGGTCGACAGCCAAGCTGGGAGGCTGTCCAGTGGCTATGGTTGATTCCGTCGCTAGCCGGAATAACGGGCGTTTCCTTTCCACGAGCATGCGACTACGCGATGCAAAAAATCTCATGCCTGCTCATGGCGATGCTTCGACGGTAACTGTTTTGCTGAAAAAAAGCACTGAAGGGGGGCCAAAACTAATAATGGCCCCCCTTCCTATTTTACCTGTTTTTTACTACTTTCACTCAGTGCGCTGAGCGAGCTTCGTCAGCTAACTCAGCGAACCTCGTCAGCAGCCATCATGCTGCGAGCCAACGCTTCACGTACACGACTGACGACATCGTCAACCGCTGTGACTAGGGAATGTTGACGGCGGCGCTGTCACGCGTTTTCAGTTCGACCAATCCTTCGGCCACGCCACGGCCGCAGACGACGCGCAGTGGCACACCAATCAGATCCCAGTCTTTGAATTTTACTCCGGGTTTCAAATCGCGGTCATCAAGGACGGCTTCGATGCCAGCAGCGATTAATGCGGTGTAAATGCTGGTTGCGGCCCCCTCCACGGCGGTGTCGCCGGGCTTTCCAACGGGAACGACGACGACGTGGTAAGGCGCGATAGCCATCGGCCAGCACATGCCGTCTTGGTCATGATGCTGCTCAACGGCAGCGGCGACGACGCGGGACGTGCCGATGCCATAACAGCCCATGATGAATGGGTGCAGTTTCTGATCCTGACCGGTGAATTCAGATTTCATGGCAGCAGAATATTTAATGCCGAGTTTAAAAATGTGGCCGACTTCGATGCCGCGTTTTTGTTCAAGCGTCGCCGTGCAACGTGGGCATCCGTCACCTGATTCGATCGTAACCAGATCATCGCTAAGAATGGCAACGCCAGCCGCATCACGATCCAAGCGAAAACCAACCATGTGGTGATCGGTGCGGTTGGCGCCAATGACCAATGGCAAATCGCGTGGGACGCTTGGATCGACGATCAAATAATTAACT
>JANMYZ010000600.1:0-2091 GCA_031382605.1 Planctomycetota bacterium
TCAATGCCGGTCGATTACGCTATAGTCATTTAGGTGATCCCAATACGAGCACCGACGGATTTACCGTTTTAGTTCGCGATAGCGCCGGCGCGGCAACGCCGCTCACTGCGGTGAGCATTGCGATTATCAGCGGATTTGCCAATCCGGTGGTGACGCTGCCGAGCGGAATTCTGACCTCCATTGAGCAAGATGTGGCTCAAGCGATGGATCCAACGGCTCCGGCGACGCTGAACGTTGCGGTCGTCGAAGCGAATACGCTTCACTACCGCCGGGGTGAGGTGGTCGCTCGTCTGGTGAATAGCTCTGGAAGCGATGTGGCCACGAGTGGCGATGTCATTTCGCTGCGTGATGCGACCGGAAGCACGCCGTCACCGACTCAGGCTGGCTACATCTGCTTGGTTGGATCCGACATTTATATTCGCCACACAGCGAACACCGCAAGTTTGCCGACCATCGCTGGAGTGAATCCGCCGGATCGTTTATTGGGCACCATCGATGCGATCGATAACGGCACCGCAGGGCGTCCATTACGCATCGCCTTGGCCTTGACGGTGGTTGAAGTCACCGCGGATCATCCCTTGCCCAACGGTGATAGTTTGGTGAGCGAAACGGAAGTAGTCACGCCATCGGCAGTCGCTCAATTGATCGCGCACCTCACGTTTAAATACGACGGAGATGCGCCGCCTGCGGCGATTCGCTTCTTGGATGTTAGTGTCAATGAAGCGACGCCCAATACTGGGGTGGGAAGTGCTCGACGGTCGGTCGCGGTTACCCCGATCAACGATGCGCCATTATTTTCACCCGCATCGCAGACCTTATCTGCAGTGGTAGGAGTGCCATTGATCGCGGCGGTTACCGCGAGTGATCCTGATTTACCAGGCGGAACGTCACTCAGCTATCGCTTAGCGTCTGCCGTTCCTGATTTGACACTTGATGCGGCGACGGGCGCGTTCACGTGGATTCCCTCAACTATGACCGCTTTGATGGTTGATGTGATTGCGCAAGACGATCAAGGGGCGGATTCATTGCCGTTGCATCTGACCATCAATCCGCGCGCAGCACCAACCGCTGCGCGTCCATATGTTATCAGCGATCCGTTGGTCGAAATTGGCGGCGGCGAACTTATTTTCCATCCCTTCACTATGGTGCCCGCAACGGGCAGCGGGGTTGCGACATCAGTCATGGTGACGGTCGTCGGCGAGGCACCGCAAGGCGCTTTGGCGACCGAAGCGTCACTTGATCATTTGTCGTGGACGTTGACCGCACCGAGCGTGTCGCGACCCGCAAACGGTATCTATACGTTTGGACTCTACTTTGAAGTAACCAGCAGTTCTGGGACCGATATCGGCTATCAACCAATAACGTTGGTAGTGAACCATATTTCGGGGAGTAACTGATGCGTGCGCGTTGGATCATGTTGGCGTTGGCGTTTTCATTGGTTTGGATGCTGATGAGTTGCAGTGGTGGTACTCCAAGCGGCGGCGTGTCGACTACGCTCGGCGCATTTACGGCACCGTATTTGGCGGTCGACTTGGCGAGCGGACAACTCGAACCCCATGCCCTGATAACGGAAGATTCATTACGCACGGATACGCAATGGAAAGTCAGCAAGCTGTTGTTCAAACGCGTCGACGTCGGCGGTATGATCGGGGTTTCAGGAACCCAATTAGGCGCCGATAGCGATGAGCCAACGTCGCGCTCGGTAGCATCATCGGTGATGTTCGTCGCAGTGTTCGAACTCACCCAAGCGCAGTGGACGGCACTGGGTGGCCAAGCGCGTTGGCTGGAAGCTGGTGTGCGTGCGGCGGGCGGCTCCGTGGTGGCTCCCGGCGCCCCCGCGTATGGCCTCAGTCGTGACGAGATCACCGCCACGACAGCTGCATTCAACAGCGCGCAACACGTTCGCCTCGCCTTGCCAACCAACGAACAGTGGGAGGTCGCTTGTCGTGGCGGCACCAGCGGCACGCTTTTTTGGTGGGGCGATGATCCCTCAACGGCGACCACGGTGATCGCTGGCTCGCCAGTGGTTACCCAGGTGCGCGCCGTCGTCGCAGAAACCGTCAATGGAATTATTGGCCCACGAACGGTCGA
>JANMYZ010000644.1:0-1850 GCA_031382605.1 Planctomycetota bacterium
ACCTCGGTCACGTACTTGCTGCCCGGAATGCGCCAACAGGATGGCGATGACTCCCAACCCGTTCAGGAGAATCCATCATCCTAAAAAACGCAGTTGGAATACAAACTTCCACTGCTAAGTCGCAAAGACGCCAAGAAATCCAAGGTATTGAACGATTTTCGGCTTCACCATACGGGTGATTCTTTTTTTTGCTGTAAGTCCTTTGCGCTCTTGGCGGCTTAGCGGTAAAATGCCTCTCTACTGCGTTTTTTAGACTAAACCGGGTAGCGACCGTCGCGGTTATTCCCCAGGCACGCCGCCCAGGTGACCGCTTGGCGCGATCAACCCGCTGGTCGGTGAACTGGCGTTGGCATACCGCCGCTTGGCGATGCGGCCCGCGCCCGCAGCCCAATAACCGGCTTCTAATGCATGGCGCATGGCGCGGGCCATACGCACCGGATCTTTCGCACTGGCGATGCCGGTATTGAGCAACACGCCCGCCGCGCCCAGTTCCATCGCAATGGTCACGTCCGACGCGGTGCCTACGCCAGCGTCGATGATGATCGGCACCGTCGCGCGTTCGAGAATGATCTCCATGTTGTTGCGATTGATCACGCCCAGACCCGAACCAATCGGCGCACCAGCGGGCATCACCGCAGCGGCTCCCGCAGATTCGAGTTCTTTCGCCAATACCGGATCATCACTGGTGTAGACCAACACGGTAAATCCTTCCGCCGCCAAAATACGCGTCGCTTCCAAGGTCTGCACCGGATGCGGCAGCAAGGTTTGCGGATCCGCCAGCACTTCCAGTTTGATCATATCGCTGATGCCCAATTCGCGGCCCAAGCGCGCGGTGCGCAAAGCGTCTTCGGCATTGAAACACCCAGCGGTATTTGGCAGCAACTGATACTGCGGACCGATCCAGTCGAGCAAACTTTTACCCGACCCACGATCATTCAAATTCGCCCGCCGCACCGCGACCGTCACCACATCGCAACCCGATTCTTTCAGCGACATCTGCATCGACGGCATATCGGGATACTTGCCGGTGCCGACCAACAAACGACTTTGAAAGGTATACTTGCCCACCACCAACGGCGGAATCGTAACGGGCAGGACAGGCGGCAGGGATTGAGTGGTATCGGACATGGTGGGCCTTGTAGGGACGTGGGCCTGGGAACAAGTACCGAAATGTCGGATTGGCAAATGGATCATCGTGCTCACGCTGTCCCGGCATGATCAAACCTATTCATCTCAATCTGCGCTGGTGGCATTGGTTGCTTTTAATCTTGGGATTCATCCTGACCATTGTGTTCGTCGTCCTGTTATCGTTGCGCTCGATGGGTCGCAGCGACTACCAGCGCGTGATTGCCGACATCCGCGCACAGGGGAAAATCGCCACGCTTGATGAGTTTATCGCCAGCGCGCCAGCGGTCGATATCGCGCTGCAAGACGAGTGGGATCTGTGGTCGAAACATGCGCCTGAATATCCAAAGTATATCGCTCCTGACTCTGGAAAATCTGTTGATCCCATGGCTTGGAAAAAATTCATCTTGGGAAAAGCTTCGGTTCCACCTGATGTACTTATTGAACTGAACAGCACGCGCGCAGCGTTCGAACCAGCACTACGCATGCTGCGCACAGGAAAATTAGTGACGACTGCGTTTGGCTGGATCGCACAAGATCTACCGCCCGACAAACGTGCCCAACAGCCTGGCCTGAAAATGCGAACATCAAGTCTTCTGGCGTCCCGTTCACTGACCAACTGGCTTCATCATGAGGCCTGCACAGCCGCTGATCCGAGCATCGCCCTCGCTGATTTGCACCATCAGCACCGCGCTATGCAGCGTTCTGGATGCTTGATTGATTCG
>JANMYZ010000668.1:0-2899 GCA_031382605.1 Planctomycetota bacterium
GGATGAGTCGGTTCAACCGGCCGCATTCGCCTTCACCAATGACAATGCCACCTGGGCAGAGTGGAAGATCGGGCTTTACCCGACCGGCCGCCAGCAGTCTGCTGTCATTCCGCTATTGATGCGTGCCCAGGAACAAGACGGCTGGGTTAGCCGTGCGTCCATTGAAAAAGTCGCTGAAATGTCAGACGGCGCGGGCATGTTGCTGCTAGATGTCGCCAAGCGCCGCTGGTCGGCGAAAATGCTCAAGGTTTGTAACATCGACGAAAGCTTTCTTGGCCGCTTGATCGAAGGCACGGAAATCGGCGGCACGGTTACCGCCGCTGCTGCCGCTGAACTGGGAATTCCGGTCGGTGTCCCCGTGGTTGGCGGAGCTGGCGATCAAGCCGCAGGCGCAGTTGGCGCTGGCTGCGTAACCCCTGGACAAACCACTATTTCACTTGGCACCAGCGGCGTGGTATTCACCACCACGAAGGGCTATAGCCCTGAAAAAGACGGACGTTTGCACACGTTCTGTCACGCTCTGCCGAATACCTGGCATCAGATGGGCGTGATGTTGTCCGCTGCGGGATCGTTGCAGTGGTACCGCGATACCTGCGCTCCAGGCACGGAGTTCGATGCCTTATGCGCAGCAGCAGGCGACGCGCCGCTTGGTGCAGAAGGATTAATCTTTCTGCCATACTTGACCGGCGAACGTACGCCGCTTTGCGATGCGCAAGCGCGCGGTGCATTCATTGGTTTGACGCGCATGCATACCCAGAAATATCTGACCCGCGCGGTGCTCGAAGGCATCAGCTTGGGATTGGCTGAATCACTGCGCCTTATCCGCGCGGCGGGCACGAAGGTGACCGAAGTCACCGTGACCGGCGGCGGCACCCGTAGCGATGTATGGATGCAGATTCTTGCCAACGTCTGCGACGCTCGCGTTATTTTACGCGAAGGCGCCGATGCCGGTCCCGCGCTTGGCGGTGCACGTTTGGCGTTGGTTGGCGCCTGCGGGGTGTCGGTGAAAAAAGCCTGCGCCCCAGGCCCGGTGGTAAAGACCTTCATTCCCGACAAAAAAGCGGTGAAGGCGTACGCTGCTGTGAGTGAGCGTTTCCGTGCTCTTTATCCGGCGATCCGCGCGTATTGCCACGCGGTGTGAACGACGTCGTGTATTCGCCGATGCACGCGCAGTTCGACACTGCGGCGTGCATCGGTTAAGTCTAAAACCACAGTAGAAATTCAGACATCCACCGCAAAGCCGCTAAGACACAAAGGAAAACAGAGGAAAATGGGATTATAATTAAAATCTGAGTGATCAATAGCTTCACCAAACGGGTGACTCTTGTTTTTGCTGTAAGTCCTTTGCGCTCTTGGCGGCTAAGTGCCCCAACGGGGTATTGCGGTAAAATGGTTCTCTACTGCGTTTTTTAGGTCGAGCCCGTGGTCGAGCTGGTGCTCGACCCTCCCGGCGCTCACGGTTGATAACCGCCGAGCCATAGTTGTTCGCGGCGTTGTCCTTCGATTTCAGCCAGCACCACGTCTGTTGCAGCGCTCCAAGCCAATCCGGCGAGTCCGCATCCTGGCCACCAATGTCCGAGAATATCAGGCGCTGCGATCACGTTGGTGTGGTCGCCATTCAGGAATGTATGGTCGAAGTCGTTGAGCGCGCCGCCGGTTAAACATAGCACGTTCGCGTTGTCCGTGGGTGGCAGCAGCGATAGCGCTCTCCCACTGCCTGAACCAGCTTCGATCAGACATCCGACCATGCCGTCACCAATCGGCCAGCGACTGCCGCTGAGTCGCGTGACCACGCGGCGGCTCCAATCGTTGTGACGTTCGCCGGTTAATATGAGTGCTGCGGGAGCACGGTTCGTTTCCACCAGACGGTGAGCAAAACGCAACGCCGCCAACGGGCCAGTGGCACCATGCGATATGGTGGTGGTCGGTCCACGTAAGTGCAGCAGTTCGCCAATGGCGGCAGCGCAGGAATTATGCACCGAGGCCGTAAACGGCGTTGGACTGCCACCGGCATCACCATAAGCGCTGAGACTTTGGGCAAATTTAATGGTGAAATCTACCGCACCATAACTAGTGGCGACTAGTACCGCGGTGTCGGGATGCAGAGCACCGCCTTGTTGCAGTAAGCGTTCAACCGCAGCGCACGCCAGTCGCGTGAGTGGATCAAAGCGGCGGCGCGATCCGGCGGGAACCCACGTTGGCCACGCATCTCCTTCTGATGCGTGGCCTGGAAAAGCGCGGGCGTAACGACTTAGGCGCATCGCTCGGCCTTACCAAAAGCGAGGCACGCATTGACCCCGCCAAAAGCGAGGGTGGTCGACAGCACCACGTCCAGCGCGCCAGCGCGTGTGGCGCGCAGCACCTCGACGTTGGTCAGCGGCGAGCCGTCGTTCGCGCCTGCGCTCGCCCACAATTGTTGCTCGCTCACGGCAAGACAACATGCCAGCGCTTCGATCGCGGCGGCTGCTCCCATGGTGTGGCCATAGGTACGTTTTGCGGAAGCTGTCGGCAGCGCTCCAAACATGCGTGAAAGTACGGTAGTTTCCACCTGATCGTTGTCGCGCGTCCCGGTGCCGTGCGCGTTGACATAGCCAATCGTCTGACGCGTAACGCCAGCATCGTGCATGGCGTCGGTGATCGCGCGTTCCAATTGAGTTCCTTGCGGTTCGGGACTGGTGAGGTGGTACGCATCCGCATGTTCACCCCAGCCCAGCAAACTCGCGATCACGGTTGCCCCACGACGCCGTGCGTGAGCGGGATGTTCGATCAGCAACGCCGCTGCACCTTCGCCAAGGCTCATGCCGCTGCGCTCTGTCGTCAGCGGTCGGCAACCGAGTGGATCGATCAACATCAAGCTGTTAAAACCCGCCATGGTCACGCGCGTCAGGGCATCAGCACC
>JANMYZ010000037.1:0-2023 GCA_031382605.1 Planctomycetota bacterium
AGCGTGCGCGGAATCGGCGTAGCACTGAGCGTGAGCACGTCCGGCGGCTTGGACCAGAGCTTAGATGCACCTGAAAGTGGCGGGTCTTTGACGGTCAGTTCAGCATCTGCGCTCGCGTCTTCTGCTTGCGATAATTCTGCATCCTGCGTTTTTGTACGGCTCTCACGTACGTCCGGCATTTTGCCAACCAACGCGCGCAGTTTTTCCTTCTGCTTCACGCCAAAGCGATGCTCTTCGTCGACTACCAACAAGCCCAGATTGGTGAATTGCAGTTTGTCGGTCAAAATCGAATGCGTGCCGATCAACACGCGCACATCACCTGCCGCAACCCCAGCCAAAACTTTGCGCTTATCTTCTGGGCTATGAAAACGATTCATGCCTGCGACAGCGTAGGGAAACGCCGCAAAGCGTTCAGTAAAGGTTTCAAGGTGTTGCTCAGCCAACAATGTCGTCGGCACTAATATCGCGACTTGGAATCCGGAGGCACACGCTTTGAACGCCGCGCGCATAGCGACTTCAGTTTTCCCAAACCCAACGTCGCCACACAGCAGGCGATCCATCGCGATGCCGCGTTCCATATCCACTTTCAGTTCGCGCACCGCCGCCAGCTGATCTTCGGTTTCTTCATACGGAAAAGCCGCTTCGAACTGCCGCACTTCGGGCGTGTCCGGACCGCAAGCGTTACCGCCAGCGGCGATACGCTGCGCCTGTGCACGCAGCAATTCTGCTGACATGTCTTGGATGGCTTTTTCTGCCCGTGCGCGTTTTTTCGCCCAGGCGATGCCTCCGATTTTCGACAGTTCCGGACTGCGGCCGGTGGCGCCAACATATTTCTGCACCAAGTCGATGGCTTCAACGGGAACGTAGAGTTTGGATTCCTCAGCAAACTCCAGCAGCAGAAAATCTTCAAGAAAGCCGCGTTTTTCCAGCGTGGCCATACCCTTGAACAAACCAATGCCATGGCGCAGATGCACCACGAAGTCGCCACGTTTGAGATCCGTCAGCGACGATAATGGCGTACCGCCCGCAATCTTGATCGCTCGCCGACGAACCGGCGCACGTTCAGCAAGTTCGTAGTCATGAACCACCACCAAGCCGCGTTCCAGATCGCGGAAGCCGGCTGACAAACGACCCACGCGAATATCGGCGATGATGCCCACGTCGCCGCAGTGCGCGGCCATTTCTTTGACCGACTCTTCGTTACGCGCTAACAGAATCGGCGAATTCTTTTCGGCTCCCGCCGCATGCTCTACGCCAAGGCGCGTGAGTTCGACCAGCCCACGTCGCAGATCACCTTTCAGGCGATCAATGCCGATGGATGCGCCATCGTATGCGCCTGCTTCTAGCTGGCGGGCGAAACGCAGTTCCGCGCGACCGTGATCTTTTTTCAAACGACCACGCAGCGCCACGTCACCCAACACCACCACCGGACCAGCCGGCAATTGCGACCACAGATCGCGCGTCGCTAAGCCACCGCTCGCGCTGGCAAGCACCGCTTCATCGGCTTTCGCGATCGATTCTTGGCTGAATTCATCAAAGCGACGAATCGCTTCGACTTGATCACCAAAAAATTCTATGCGCAGCGGATGTTGTCCGATCCACGGATACACATCGATAATACCGCCGCGCACCGCTAATTCGCCACGGCCTTCGACCATCGGCGTCACCCGATAGCCCGCATCAACCAAGCGTTCAACCAACTGATGCAAATCGCAGGTCGATCCCGGCTTCAATATAATGCTTGCCGCAGCCAGCGCGCCAATGTCCGGCACTGGCTGTTCGACCGCGATGGGATTTGCGACCAAAATCGCACCAGAATTAAAAGCTTCGAGCGCAGCGAGGCGACGATTGTGACCGCTGCGATCGCTGACCTCAGCGTCCTCCGCAAAGCGTTCTAATTCTGGCAATGCTGCGGCAACAATGCCGAGCTCTTCAAAATCATCGACCAAGGTCGAAGGATCATTGGCGACGATCAATGGACGCGCGATGCCACGCTCTTCCAAACGCACCCACATCGCCGCCA
>JANMYZ010000058.1:0-6948 GCA_031382605.1 Planctomycetota bacterium
ACAAGAAATTCTGCGTCATGCGCAAGCGGGAACGCTTGGTAAAGAAACCTTGAAAGGCATTTTGGCGGTGCGCCCATGGCAAGAAAAGGTTGCGATCAAAGACGCCAAACTGCGCACCTTCATTAGCGGCGACGCGGATCGCAGCGACATGGTCAGCCACGCCTATGACATCACGCGCGGTATTCTTCGCCCTGGCGAAGACAATTTAGTTGTGATTGATGATTCGATCGTGCGCGGCACCACGCTGAAGCAAAGTATCTTGCGCATGTTGTCGCGTTTAATGCCGAAGAAGATCGTGGTGTTGTCATCTGCCCCGCAAATTCGCTATCCCGATTGCTACGGCATCGACATGAGCGAACTCGGCAAGTTCATCGCCTTTGAGGCCGCCGTTTCGTTGCTGCGCGAACGTGGTCTTGATCCGGTGCTCGACGAGGTCTATCGCTTGTGCAAAGCCGAAGAGGCGTCGCCCATGCCGCAGCCGGTCAATCACGTCAAACAGATCTACGCGCCATTCAGTGACGAAGAAATTTCGGCACGCATTTCTGATCTTGTCCGTCCGCCAGATCTGGAATGGAAGGGCAGCATTCAGATCGTTTACCAGACCGTCGCGGGCTTACGCTGGGCAATCCCCAACCACACCGGCGACTGGTATTTTACCGGCGATTATCCGACCCCAGGCGGCTTCCGGGTGGTCAACCGCGCGTTCATCAATTACATGGAAAAACGCCGTGGCCGTGCGTATGAAGGCGCACGCGCCTAGCGGCAATTCAACAGCGGCAATTCATCAGCGGCAATTCAACAGCGGCAATTCAACAAGCGTTAGAAAACGATGGCAGCGAAGCCACGCTCGTCACAGAGTTTCACCAAAGCTCTATGACGAGCTGGATTCTCCAGCCAAATCCTCGGTAATGATGGAACGGTAACTTTCATAACGGGTCGCGGCGATCGTCCCATCGGTGACGGCGGCCCGAACGGCGCAGTCGGGTTCGTGCATGTGGGAGCAATCATCGAAGCGACACTTCGGATGATGAGCAGCAAGATCGGGATAAAATAAGGCGACATCGAGTGCGGTCATTCCCGTGATGCCGCATTCGCGTATCCCAGGAGTGTCGATCAGACGACCGCCGCCACCGACGACATAGCTGCGTGCGCTGGTGGTGGTGTGGCGGCCGTGGCCGGCCTGGGCGACCAAGCCGACGCGCGCCGCGATGTCGGGAAAGAGCGCGTTCACCAGGCTCGATTTACCGACGCCGCTTTGCCCGGCGACCACACAACTTTGTCCGGCGAGATGCGCGCGCACATCGTTGATGCCTTCGCTGTGTCGGGTGCACACCGCAAAGGCCGGAATGCCGATATTTTCGTACAGCGCGCGGGTCGCTGTGCCCTCGCGCAGATCGGTCTTCGTCAGAACGACGGTAGCGGTGATGTTATTATGTGCGGCGATCAGCAGGTAACGGTCGATCAGTCCATGCTTCAGATCGGGATCAGCCATCGATGCGACGACGACCAAGCGATCGATGTTCGCAGCGAAAACATGCATGAGCGCTTTGTTGTGACTGTCAGTGCGGGCAAGTTGATTGGAGCGAGGTTCCACCGCATCGATCACGCCGCCTTGACCGCCTTCGTTGGTACGAGCAAAGCGCACGCGGTCACCAATGCACAGCGGATTTTTAACGCCTGAGATGCGCTTCTTTAAAACTTGGCGGACCTGGCAGAAAATTTCTTCGCCATCGATAGCCCGCACTAAGACCGCTTTGCCCGCGAAACCGCAAATTTCTCCGCTCTCGCCTTTGGTCAGGTCTTCGCGGTATTCATCTGCTAAACGATTGAATTTCGCCAACAAGGATTCGCCGCCATGACTGCGGCGGCTGTGATGAGCGTGACTTTCGACAAAGGTATCATCTTCATGTCGCCGCTCCCAACCGTTCACGCGCGCTTGATCTTGGCTATTGGCTGCGCGTAACCGTCCCATTCCTGCGCGTGCCGCGTGGTTACCCGTGCCTTTGTATTTTGATGGCCCTTGTTCGACCATGCTTAAAGTCGCCAAAACATGACGTTATGAACGTTGACGGTCAGCGGTGTGATCACTTGCCCACATCGCTGGCCTTGGCCGCAGCTAAGACGCGGATAGCGGCTTCAGCTGCATCGGCGTCATTCTTGGTCAGCAGCAAGTGAGCGATGGCCTTGAGATTATCGGCAGATAGTTCCGACCACTTAATTAAAGTGGTGCCGCCACCAGAAATTTGCAGCTGTAATCCGTTGTCGTCCGCAGCGAGAAGATCGGGATCGCTCCATCGATTGAGCGTGCCGCGGTAGCGACGTTTGCCATCTTTCTCTAGCTGAGTGCTCAGCGAAGCGCGCATCAGTTTCAGCTTGCTGGCAGCATCGACATAGGAGTCGAGGGTCTGCCCATTGGTGGTATCGCCCATCTCAGCGCGAGAGGCGCGTGCAAGATCGACGACTTTAGCAAAGTCCCATTTCGTCAGCGCTAGAGCTACGGTTTTAATGACCACCACTTGCTCGCCATGTCTTTCGCCTTCGATCGCCTCAATGGCCTTGGCGATTCCGTTTTCGGTGTCAGTTCCGAGAAACGCTGGAGGTAACTGGTTGCGGAGTTCTTTCAATTTGGCCAAGTCTTTACCGATGACCGCCATGTCCATCCGTCGCTTGATATTATTGAGATACGTTTCGCGTGCCTTATTTATGTCGTCTCGGAGAGCGTTGGCTTTCCCAACGATAGCTGGATGTTTATGGTCTTTGAATTTATCTAAACGATCAAGCGCAAGCTCGTAGTTATGTTCGCCACTCAATTTTTCAAGTTCAGCACGCAGAGTCGTAAAGTTTTGTTCAATAGTCTGGATCAGACGCAGTTTCAGCGCTTCGTCGATGCGGTCATAGAGGGATTTGGCGCGGATTTTATTTTTATCATTAAGCTTCTGGGTCCGTAGTTCTTCGATTTGAGCGAGCAAAGGGGAAAGGTCGCCTTGTTCTTCTGATTTTTTCAGGCGATCTTCGAGTGCCGTGAGCGCCGCCGCGTGGCGCTTGCTGTTCAGCTCTTCGGCCGACTCGTTCGAAGCAATCGGATCGATGAGCGTTTGGTTGGTTGATGGTTTGTTCACGGGAGCAGCGTTACCGGCAGATGTGCCACCAAGCAGAGACCAACCAACGATGACTAAGAACAGGACAATGAGCGAAATCACAATACCCGTGACCATGCCGTTATTGGCGCTCTGGCCGATGATGCGTTCAGCGGTGGTATGTCCGCCATCGGCAGTACGTGATGCGCGGGTGTTGGTGGTGTTTGCTGGGGTTTGATTGGTCGTTGGATCGCCGCCGCCGTGGTTCCCCATTTTATCGCCACCAACGTAGCGGCGCAGAAGCATGGTTTCACCACCACCCAGGCGCGTCGTGCTTAGGCCATGGCCGAGCTGAAGGCGCTGGATTTCTTCCACTACTTCGGCAGCCGACTGATAGCGATCATCGGCTTTTTTTGCCAACATGCGTTCAACCAGGCCGCAGATGTCTTCCGGAACATCGGGATTCAGATCCTCAATGGCGGGTAGCGGATCCATCACGTGGGCCTTCAGCACATCGGTGGCACTGGTACCGCTGAAGGGCGTTTTTCCGGTAAGAAGTTGATAGAGCGTCGCGCCGAGCGCGTAGATATCGACGCGATGGTCGATCTTTTTTCCCAGCGCCGCTTCGGGTGCCATGTAATGCGGCGTTCCCATGACGCGCTTCGGACCTTCTTCGGACTCGACTTCATCGAAGGTTTTGCTGATGCCAAGATCGGCCAATTTCACTAAGTTATTTTCCCCAATCATAATGTTGTCGGGTTTGATATCTTGGTGAATCAAGCGTTGGCTGTGCGCGTATTCCAGGGCTTTGGCGATTTGGCGAATGATTTCCAGCGCTTCACCGACTTGGAATACGCCCTGATCCTTCAGGATTTGCATGCAGGTCGCGCCTTCAATCAACTCCATCGAAAAATAATGGATGTCGTTTTCGGTGCCGACGTCGTGGACTTGAATAATGTTGGGATGATTCAACGCCCCAGCGGCGCGCGCCTCTTTGATAAATTGAACGACGTAGCGATCTTTCGAAGAGTATTTGGGCGAGAGGATTTTGAGCGCAACGATGCGGTGCATCGATTTCTGGTTCGCCTTATAGACGATGCCCATGCCGCCTTCGCCGATTTTTTCTAACACGTCGTACTTCGACAGCAGGTCTTTCAATTCGACGTCGCCGGCTTCTTTGACGAATTTGTATTCGGCTTCGCCGATGCGAATGCGGTCACCAAATGCCAGTTGACGCTCACTAAATTTCTTGTCATTCAGGTAGGTGCCGTTGCGGCTGCCCAGATCGACTAAGCTGAAGAGTTTGCCATCGCGACGGATTTGGCAGTGCGCACGACTCGACATGTTGTCGAAGATCTGCACGTCACAGGACGACTGCCGACCCATGATGGTGAGATCTTTGCTCAGCGGATATTCGTGACCGGCTTTTGGGCCAGTTTGGCAGACCAGTTTGGCCATGGGCGTTGCTCTCAGATCGGCGCGGGACAGGACGCGCGAGAGTCACCCGATCAACGGACAAGGCAAGGCGTTGTGACAGGAAATTTGCCGACGTGTACGAGCTGCGCTGACTGGCCTGTGAGTGATGCCGACGCGGTGATTGCCGCCATCCCTCCATCGCCTTTGCAATTCTGCCTTTGCACAGAGCATGCCGCGCCATGCCGTTGGCCCATACCTGCGATCTTTTTGTCATCGCGGGGGAAACCTCGGGCGACGCCTATGCGGCAGAGGTCGTTCGGCGGCTGCGCGCGCGCTATAGCGACCTGACCTGTGCGGCGATGGGCGGCCAAGCGTTGCATGATGCTGGGGCAGAGATTGAGCAAGGAATCGATGGACTGGCGGTGATGGGACTTGGGCCGGTGCTCGCTCGTCTGCCGTCATTTATCCAACTGGGTTTGCGCATGGCGCAGGTGATTCGTTCGCGGCGGCCCAAGGTCGTACTGACGGTGGATTATCCCGGTTTCAATTTACGCCTGGTGCGTCGACTTGCTGACATGCGCCGAGACGGCACGCGTTTCGTCCATTTAGTGGCGCCGCAGGTGTGGGCGTGGAAACCACGGCGGGCGAAAAGTATTGCTCAGAGCGTCGATCGCTTGCTGTGTTTTTTTCCATTCGAGCCGCCGTTGTTTTCGCGCTTCGGTGTTCAAGCGAATTTTGTCGGTCACCCGTTGCTCGATCTTATTCCACCACACGTCGACACCACGGCGGTGTCTGATGAGTTGAAGTTAGCTCCAGACGATCGCTTGTTGTTATTGGCTCCTGGAAGTCGTCCGCGTGAAGTGCGGGCATTGTTGGGATTATTTCACCACGCCGCTGAGGCATTGGTGCCGCGACTGGAACGTGATGGCCGACGCGTGCGCGTGGCGGTAGCGAAAGTTCCAGAATTACCGATCGCGCTCTATCGTGAAGCCACCGATTATCCGTTAGTCGAAGGTCGTTACCGTGAACTATGCGCGCGCGCACATGTGGGCTTGATTGCCTCCGGCACCGCGACTTTGGAAGCGGGGCTGATCGGTTTGCCGCATGTCATCGCCTATCGCACCGATCGTTTAACCGCGATCTTAGCGCGTCATCTGATCCGCACGCCGCACATTGGCCTGCCTAATTTGGTGGTTGGCCGCCGAGTCTGCCCAGAAGTTTTGCAAGATGATCTGAGCGTCCCGCGTTTAGTTGCGCATGTCGAACGGCTGTGGAGCGGCGAGCGGCGAGCGGATTGTCTCGCCGGCTTAGCGCAGACCCGCGAAGCCTTAGGCGCTGGCGGCGCCATTGATCGCATTGCTGACTTAATTGACGAAGAAATGTCGCACGGTCGCCGTCGTGCTGACACTCTGGGACGAATCGATGTGATGCGTAACGACACCACGAAAGGTTGACGATGAAATCAATGACGGGCTTCGGTTCAGGAACGGCGACGGACGCACACACAACGATCACCGTGCAGATGGCAGCGGTGAATCATCGCGGAATTCAAGTCCAGGTCCGCAGTGACCTGCGCGATTTGGCGCTTGATGAACTGGTGAAACAAGAACTGCGCACCGCGTTGCAACGCGGCAGCGTGACGGTGCAGATCGCTCTGCGCAGTGATCAGGTGCTGGGCATCGATCGCGTGCGCGTCGCTGCGGCGTGGGAACAATTAGCCTCTTTAGGCCGGGAATTAGGCGCGCCGCTGCCCACCATCGACCGCGTCGTTTCGCTGGTATCTGGCGATCGCGAGGTCCCAGTCGATGCATATGAGCGCTTGTTACGCCAAGCGCTGGCCGCTGCGATCACGGCGATGCAGAGCGAACGAACGCGTGAAGGCGCTGCGCTCGAACAATCATTCCGTTCGCAAGCCGCAGCGCTGCGAGCGTTGCTGCCAGCACTGCGCACCAGCTCTGATGCCCGCGCCTCGGCGTATCGCAGCTCATTACTTGCACGGGTCGGTGAATTGCTGGCGGGCACCACGCTCACTCCCGAACAAATCATTCGCGAAGTCGCCCTCCATGCCGAACGCATCGATGTGACCGAAGAACTCGTTCGCTTAGCCGCCCACGTCGACGCCTTAGACGCGCTCATCGGCAGCCAAGACGATCAACTGGGACGCAAATTCGAATTTCTGCTCCAAGAAATCGGACGTGAAATCAACACCACCGGCTCAAAGAGCAACGATGTCGCCTTAACCAATCTGGTGTTAGAAGCCAAGTCGCTGGTTGAGCAGATGAAAGAACAGTCGGCGAATATTTGCTGAGGCAAAAGGCGAACGCCAGTCCTGGGACCGCCGGCTGCCAGCCGGCCCGTGGCAATTTCAGTCCTGGGACCGCCGGCTGCTAGCCGGCCCGTGGCAATTTCAGTCCTGGGACCGCCGGCTGCTAGCCGGCCTGGGGCAATTTCTGGA
>JANMYZ010000059.1:0-4151 GCA_031382605.1 Planctomycetota bacterium
AGCAAAGAGCGCAAAGGACTTACATCAAAAACAAGATTCATCTGTTTGGTGAAGTCCTTGATCATACGAAATTGAATTCAAAACCCTGCCTTTCCTTTGTGTCTTTGCGTCTTTGCGTTGGAAATTTGAATTCCTACTGCCACGTTTAGGATTACCTTGTCATCACTCACCAGGTTGCGTGTCGATCATTCACGCGCCTCAATTTTTTCCGTGTTGTCAGAGTCCCCAACGGGGACGACGCAAGGCCAGCCCGGCGCTTCAGCGCCGGGAAATACAGAGATATTTTTTTAGGAAGTCCCCAACGGGGACGACGCCCAGGTTGGCGAAGGCGCTTTCGCATGCACACAGCGTCGTCCCCGTTGGGGACTTTGTCGTCTGTTCGTATGTGGTCCCGGCGCTGAAGCGCCGGGCTGGCCTTACGTCGTCCCCGTTGGGGACTTTGGGGCGCGAACGATCTCTCGGTTGCTCGGTTGCTCGGTTGCTCGGTTGCTCAATCTCTCGATCTCTCGGTTGCTGCGCTAAAAATGTTCCTCGGCGGCGGACGTTTGCCTTCCCGTCCTTTACGCCTTCGCCTCTCCCGTGCGTCGGATCGCCCAGGCGAACGCGGCAGGACAAATAATTTCATGCACGGCGACCATCGCGATGATGACGGTGGCTAATGATTCACCCCATCCTGGGAAGCGCTGCGCGACCATGGCTCCGAGCGCCAGCGTGACGCCGGCTTGTGATAACATGCCGATATAGCCGTATTTGGTGACGCTTTCGTCAGCGCGGCCGAGCCACGAACCACAGCGCACCGAGCACCACACCGAGATAAATCTGACTGCGGTCAGCACCAGTACGATCATCCAGCTTTGTTGCAGGGCGGTCATGCTGAGCGACAGACCAGCCACGACAAAGAACACTACAAAAATTGGTTGAGCGATCCGCACGATGGCGCTGTCCAAACGCTGAAAGCCTTGAGCGGTACGTCCGCCTACCAGATTTTCGCAGGCAAAGCCAACCGCCAGCAAACAGAACAGCGGTTTAATATGCAGGTACGGAGCCAGAAATGCGACGGCCAGCAAGAGCGCCATCAGCACCATCACGATCCAGCTGACACCAACGTCACTGCGTTCGGTAAAATTTTTGAGGCCGACACCAACCACCACACCAAGCACCAGCGACCACGTAATGCTGCCAGTGACGTTGCCGACCGCCCAGCCCAGTGAGACCTCGGTGGTATTGCCGAGCAACGCGATCAGCGCGATTAATACCGTGAACAACACGATGACGACGGCATCCATCACCACCGACACGCCCATCACCGTCTGCGTCATCGGCCCATCAGCGCGCAGTTCCTTAATCACCGACACCACCACGGTCGGACTATTGGTCACCAGAATCAAACCGGCGAGCGCAGCCACCGACCAGCCTGGAATTCCTTGGCTGATCGCCAGGGCCATAAACGGCGACTGGCCAAGCCCAGGAATCGAAGGCGCGACAAGCAAGACACCCATAACCACGCCAGGAACCACCAGAGTCGAAACCGCAGTGATCGCCAAGATCGCACGTAGGCGCGCGCGCAGCCACGATATTTGAATTTTCGCACCGGCCATTAAGGCAATCAAACCAATCGTCAGATCGTTGATCGGTCGCGCATCGCGAATGTGCGCTTGATCGACGAAAACCACGGCGCCAACCGTCGGCCATAATTCGAGCAAGAGCAGATTGGCCAGCACTCCTGCAAAAATGCTGCCAGAAATACGTGGCAAACCACAACGCTTCGCCAGCTCCCCAGCCAGCGTCCCACTAATAAAAATCATACTGACTAACAAAACTAACGACGCGACTGACGAACCATTTCCTGGCTGATAAGGAAACCACCACAACACCATCAGCGCGATGAGCAGAGCGGCAATATCAGCAAGATGAACACGACCAACCGTCATAGGCGGCGACGATGTAGGGCATTCGTCCACGCATGCAAAGTACCGGTTATCGCCCTCTTGTGCGTTGTTCGGCGTTCCCTACACCTCCGCCCGCCTAGGTGCCGACGCGTACGCGCGTTGGTTAAAAGGGAAGCCGGTGCGCTGCTTGCAGCAAATCCGGCGCGGACCCGCCACTGTAACTGGGGACCGCTCAGCACGAGCCACTGCACCGTTTTGGTGTGGGAAGGCGCTGAGGCGGGATGATCCAGAAGTCAGGAAACCTGCCTCGGCCTTGCGGCGTTATCCTCGTGGAACGGGATACGGTCAGTTTTGTCAGCACGGTCGCAGCAGCGAACCGCGCGGACATGACGCGGCTCTCTTCCACGACGACACATCGCGAGGGTTACGCTGGGCACGACGCCTGGCGGCCACTCACTGTTGACCGTGGAGTTAGCTCATGCGTATGTCGTCACTCGTCCCTTTTCTTGCCGCGTTGGTGTCGCCAGCGTTTTTATTGGCGGAGGAACAAACTCCTGCGCCAACGACTGCGCCAGTTCCAACGACTGCGCCTGTGCCAGTCCCAACGACGACGCCAGTTTCAACCAGCGACACGACGCAAATGATCGTAACCGCTAATCGCCATGTCGAACCGCTGTCGCGCAGCATCGCCAGTACCAACGTAGTCACGGCTGAAGATGTTCGCGAACGTGGGTATCAACCATTTATGCATGATTGGTTGCGCGGGCTTCCTGGCGTTGATGTGAATCAAGGTGCTGGCGGTTTCTCCAGCACGACTCAGGTTCGTCTACGTGGTGCCAAATTCGGAGAAACTCGTTTCCTGCGCGATGGTATTCCCGTAACGGATGCCACCTCCAGCGATGGAAGTCCATCCGTTGAATCCATGGACGCCTCAGGAATTCAACAAGTTGAAGTCGTGCGCGGTTCGCAAAGCGGTTTGTATGGATCGAATGCTAACGGCGGCGTGGTGAACCTGATTGGGATTCGTCCTACCGCTGCGGCGCACTCGGCATTTCAGCTCGATGCGGGTAGTCATTCCACCGTGGCTGGCAGCGCCCAGGCCACTGGACCGATGAGCGATCACGTTGGCTTCGCGGTACATGTTGGCGGTCTCAGCAGCGAAGGCTTCAGCAACGGCACCGATGCGGATGCCAACGGTGATCCACGGAATCACGAACAAGACAGCGTGCAACGCATCGGTGGGGGCGCTCGTTTGGAAGCCCATAACGATCACGGTTTGGTTTACCTGTCCGGTAATGTGCAAAAGGCGAATCAAGATTACGACAGCTTTTTAAGCGTACCGCCGTTCTCGCTGAATCCTGAAGATCAGACCTCCAAACAAGAAGTCAGCAGTTGGCGTGTTGCTGGCGGCGGCGAATGGCGAGCGGCAAAATCGTTGCTGATTAGCGGCGACGCCGCGCGCACCGCCACGGATCGCGCGTATCCTAATGAACCATTCTTCACCAAAGATTATTACGCCGAAGATTCCTACGCTGGCGTCCGCGCCCTTGCACAATTACCGGCGAATTTCAGCGCCACCGTTGGCATCGATGGTAATTGGCAACACGCGGAACTCATCGATGCCAGTGGCACCAACGAAATCGACCGCGGTGCACATATCATCGGCGTGTGGAGCACGGTAACCTACGATCTGCCGTGGCTCTCACTGAGCGCCACCGGACGGCACGATGATCACACCAGCGAAGGGAGTGCGAATACCTACCGCCTGGGTGCGGCGACTTTTTGGTTGGAACAGCAATACAAAGTATTCGCCTCGCTCGGCAGCGGCTTCCGCGCGCCAACGCTATACGAATTATATGCGCCATTTTTCGGCAATCAGGATCTGCAAGCGCAGACTTCCGTCAGCGCGGATCTTGGCCAGACCATCGCCGTTCACGGAACCGGGTTAGCGATGACCAATACGTGGTTCATCACTGACTACCGAAACGCCATCACCTTCGATCCCAGTACTTTTCAAAGCATTAACCTGCCCAGTAGCTCTCAAATTCGTGGTATCGAAAATGCCTTGGGTTGGTCACAAGAATTTTTCTCGCTCGACACCGTTTATACCTATCAACACAGCGACGACGGCACGGGTAAAAGATTGGCACAATTGCCTGACCATAAGCTGAATCTGGCGGGTACCGTGCGCGCCTATGACGCGTGGCTGCGGATTGGGTTGGAGCGGCAGTGGTCACGTTTATCCGGCGGCCAAACCCTGGA